>JAIVTZ010000054.1:0-10647 GCA_049188105.1 Deltaproteobacteria bacterium
GCGGCCCTCGCGACGAGGCCCTCCGCGCCAGCGCCACGCCGACTCGAGGCTCCGGGCAGAAGGTACTGGCGACGATGCGTCACTGCGCCTGCGGGGCGCAAGTAACTCAACACTATCCACCGAAAGAAAGGTCTCAACATTCAACAGAATTCTCGGCAACGACAGTCGATTCGTACTAGCCTTGAGTGGCGGCATTGTGGTGAACATTGTGTGTGTTGGGAGGATCTGTTCATGAAGGCCAGCAGAGAGTGGGGAATCTTGGCGATTGTCCTCTCCTGTGTCATTTACGGATGTGCCTCATCGGGTGGCTCACTGGAAAAAAGCCTAACTTGCGACAATTCCTCCCTGCGGATGTGGTCCGTGGTCCAGGCCGTTGTCTCTTGGATGGGCGGCAAAGTGGTAGTGGCCGACAAAAACGGCGGAATGCTCATGGCAACTCTTCCCATTGAGGACCTCGGTACTGAGGTTCGACTCTATATCGAGATCTCGAATTCCCCTGGGGGCGGTATTGCTTTCCTAAACTCTGTGACCGTTACGGTGAAGGCGGTCGATCCGCGCGTTTCTGAGCGCGACAAGTATCGTAGCGACTTCCTCGAGTCTATTGAGAAACGCTTTCTCGAAGAAGTTGCGGCGCGGGCGCGATGTCTCAAGCCAATGAAGTAAAGGCATCCCGCGTGAGGGCTTGTCACCGCGTAGCGCAAGGCTCGAAGCCCGGGGGTGAGTGGGCGGTGATATCTGCGTCCATCTGCGTGATCTGCGGGTTTTCGTCGGGCGGATGGGTGGAAAATCCGAAATCCGAAATTCCGCGGGTTGGGCGGGCACCTCATGGTTGGTTCAAGGCCCAGTAAAGAAATTCTCTGTGTTTTCCTCTGTGTCCTTCTCTGTGGTTCTTCGGAAGGATTGGTGGCATTCCGAATTCCGAATTCCGAATTCGTTCCGTGCCCGAATCAAACCCACAGGCCGCCTGTTGCATCTCATGAAGGGCACAGCGTCGGGCACAGCGTCGGGCACGGAGATGGGTCGGTCTGAACTTCTCTTGTACGATTTGCGTACTCTCTGATGGGTTGGAAAACGACGGAGGACGAGCATGGCAAAGGTACTGAGACTGCTGGTGATCGCGGTGGTCGTGGCCGGCGTGGCGGGTGGAATCTACGCGTGGGTCGGCTCGCGCGGTGGTGATGAGAACGGCAACGTGCTGGTCGAGGCGGAGATCGGTTCCATTACGGAGAAGGCGCTGGCGGTGGGCCAGATCGAACCGCGCGAGCGATTCCAGATCAAGTCGAAGATCTCGGGGATCGTCAAACGCTGTTTCGTGGAGGTGGGCGACGAGGTCAGCGCCGGTGACGCGCTCTTCGAGATCGCCCCCGATCCGACCCCGCAGGAGCTTCTCAACGTGGACCACCGTGTCCGCTCGTCGGAGGCAAGCTTCCAGAAGGCGAGGGCCGATTACGAACGCGGCCGGGAACTGCACGAGGAAGGACTGATGGCCAAGGGCGAACTCGACGCCTTGCGAGAGATTTTCGAGCTCGCGCGGATCGCCCGTCAGCAAGCCCACGACAACCAGGATCTCACTCGCAGCGGGCGGGTGACCGGGGGCGGAACCGAGGTCGAGGCCATCATCCGAACCACCGAAGGCGGTACGGTGCTGTCGCGAACGGTCAATGTCGGAGACCCCGTGGTCCCGCTGACCTCCTACCAGCCCGGCACCGAGCTGGCCAACGTCGCCGACATGGGTGACCTGATCTTCAAGGGCACCGTGGATGAGATCGACGTCGGCAAGATAACGGTCGGAATGCCCTGCCGCTTGAAGGTCGGCGCCCTGCCCGACGACATCGTCACAGGACGCCTGTCGCGGATCGCGCCCCAGGCGCAGAAGAGCGAGGGGGCGACCCTCTTCGACGTCGAGATCGAGCTCGATCCGGACCAACATCTGACCCTGCGCGCGGGCTACTCGGCCAACGCCGACATCGTGATCCGCGAGAAGCAGGACATCGTCCTCATCCCCGAGCGGTTGGTTCTCTTCGAGGACGATCAGACCTTCGTCGAGGTGCCGGGGGAGGGACCCGAGGCCGAGCCGCAGAAGATCGTGGTCGAGCTCGGGTTGTCGGACGGGCTCAACGTCGAAATCGTCTCGGGGGTAGCCGAGGGCGACCAGGTGGTTCAACGGCCACCGCGTGAGATCAGCTGATGAAAAATTTCGGATTTCGGATTTCGGATTTCGGATTTTTTCCCCGCCCCCCCATGGAACGATTCCGGGTGGGGGGGAGGCAATTCAGAAATCCGAAATCCGCAATCCGCAATTCGGGTGAGTGGGGTAATAACTCAAAACTCAAAACTCAAAACTCAAAACTCCGGCGGGTCGCCGGGTGACCGGCTTCGGTTCCTTCTTCAGGCAGCTGGCTCGCGACCTGTGGAGCCAGAAGCTGCGCACCTTCCTCACGACCTTCGGCATTATCTGGGGCACGGTGGCGGTGAGCCTTCTTCTCGCCTTCGGCCACGGTTTGCACCGGCAGATGATCAAGAGCGTGGCCGGGCTCGGCGACCGCATCGTCATCGCCTGGCCGACGCGGACCTCCATGATATTCGAGGGCCTCGGTAAGGGGCGCCGGATGCGGATGATGGAGGAGGACATCCAGTACCTGAAGGCGCAGGTCGAGCTCATCGACGGGATCTCCGGCGAGTACTCCGACAGCCTGATCGCCCGCTACGGAGACCGCCAGCGGTCGGTCTCCGTGTCTGGGGTGTCCCCGGCCTACGGCACCATGCGCAACATGATTCCGGCGGTGGGCGGGCGCTTCATCAACGATCTCGATGTCGAAAAGCGGCGACGGGTGGTCTTCGTCGGCAACGAGCTGGCGGAGGATCTGTTCGGGACTCGAGAAGCGGTCGGCGAGACGGTGATGGTCCATGGCTCACCGTTCCTCGTTGTCGGTGTGCTGGTGCCCAAGGAGCAGGACTCGTCCTACTCGGGACGCGACCACTCCAAGATGATCATTCCGGAATCGACCTTTCGTGCCCTCACCGGCCAGAAGTACGTCGACAACTTCATCTACAAGGCGCCAACCCCAGAGCTCAACGATGCCCTGAACGCGCAGGTCAGGGCCGCGTTGAGCAGCCGGTTGCGTTATCACCCAGACGACGACCAGGCGGTGCAGCTGTGGGACACCACCGAGATGTTCGTCTTCATGGACGCCTTCATGCTCGGCTTCCAGATCTTTCTCGGAATCATGGGCGTGCTGACTCTGGTGGTCGGCGGCATCGGTGTTTCCAACATCATGAACGTGGTGGTCGAGGAGCGGACCCGGGAGATCGGCATCAAGATGGCGCTCGGTGCGCGGAGCCGGGCGATATTGACCCAGTTTATGCTCGAAACCATGATTTTGACCGCGGTTGGCGGGGGGATTGGGCTCGCGATCTCGTTCGCGATCTGCTCGGCCTTTCCCGTCAACCTCGAGGAGTACGTGGGGCTGCCGACCCTGTCGCCGGGGCTGGCGGTGCTCACCGCTTCGATCCTCGGTCTGGTCGGTTTTGTCGCCGGCTACTTCCCGGCCCGCGACGCTTCGCGCCTCGACCCGGTCGTGGCCATGAAACTGTAGAGCGGAGATCGAAAATTGCGAATTTCGGATTTCAGATTTCGGATTTGCCGGCCGCAAACACAAGCCGGACCTGCCGATCGAGGTTCAGCTCTTTGTTTTCGAACAAGGGTTGCGGGATCCCGAGCGGATCGCGAGCTGTATTCAATCCCCCGAGTAAGTTGCGAAAATCCGAAATCCGAAATCCGAAATCCGAAATCGGGACGGTGGGTGGAATGAGATTTCTCGATTGGCGGGTCGTGGGGCTGCTGTTCGTGAAGGCCTCCTCGCTGCAGCGCAAGCGAGCCGCCCTCACGGTGGCCGCCATCGCCTGGGGGACGGTAGCGATCGTCATGCTGCTGTCCTTCGGCGAGGGGCTCAAGATCCAACTCATGAAGGGCCGCCGGGGAATGGGCGAGAACATTGCCGTGTGGTGGCCGGACGAAACCTCGAAGGTCTGGCAGGGTCTCCCCGAAGGTCGTCCCATCCGGCCGCGAATGGACGACATCTCCTATCTCCGGGGGCGGATGACCGCCACATCGGGCGTGATTGGTGAGCTCACCAGCTGGTCGTCCTCGCTGACCTACGGCCAGACCACGATCACCGGCCGGGTGACCGGCGCCAACTGGGAGTACGGAGAGATCCGCCACCACTTCCCGCAAGCCGGCGGCCGCTTTTTCAACGCCAACGACGAGCGCGACAAGCGGCGGGTGATCTTCCTCGGCGACGAGCTTGCACAGGACATCTTCGGGGAGGTGGATCCGGTCGGGAAAACCATGTTCGTCGATCGGGTGCCGTATCTGGTAATCGGCGTTCTCCAGCACAAGATGCAGATGGGGACCTACAAGGGACCCGACGCCGGCGGCTCCGTCATCCCAATCACCACCTTCGCCGCGCAGTTCGGTCGGCAGCGGCTGACCAACATCGTCTTCAAGGCACGCACCGCCGAGGAGATGCCACTGGCTCGACAGCAGTTCAACGAAGCGCTGGCAGCCAAGTACCGCTTCGATCCAACCGACGAGCAGGTGACCGGTTTGTGGGACACCGTCGAGGGTGCGCGGGTGATGAGCAACATCATGATCGGCCTGCAGGCCTTCCTTGGCATTATCGGCGTTCTCACCCTGCTGATCGGCGGCATCGGGGTGGCCAACATCATGTATGCGGTGGTCAAGGAGAAAACCCGCGAGATCGGGGTGCACATGGCGCTCGGCGCACGCCGGGGGTGGGTGACCGGACCATTCGTGCTGCAGGGGCTTTCATACACCCTCGTCGGCGGGGCCATGGGGCTGGTGATCGCTGTCATGCTGATCCTCCTCCTCGGGCTCATCCCGGTGGAGGGCAACCAGGCGCTCGAGTTCCTCGGCAAACCGACCCTGTCGTGGCAGATCGCGGCCGCCACGGCGGCGATTCTCGGCGGCATCGGAATTCTCGCGGGATACTTCCCGGCCCGGCGGGCCGCGACCGTGGATCCGGCGGAGACGCTTCGATATGAATAACGAATTCGGAATTCGGAATTCGGAATTCGGAATTGCGGCCCACCCACCCGAATGGGAGAGGCGATGGAGTCGAAAATGAACTGGCCATTCAACAAGCAGGAACGTCCAACCGCGGGTCCGAACGGACACATCATCGACATGCGGTCGATCACCAAGGTCTACGACACCGGAAAGATAAAGGTCGAAGCGCTCCGCGGCATCGACCTGCAGGTGCGGCGCGGTGAGTTCGTGGCGGTCGTCGGGCCCTCGGGCTCGGGGAAATCGACGCTCCTCAACCTGCTCGGTTGTCTCGACACACCGTCCGGGGGAGAGTACCGGCTCTCGGGCGAGGCGGTAGCCGGCCTCGACCGCGATCAGCTGGCCGACATCCGCAACCGGCGCGTGGGCTTCGTCTTCCAAAACTTCAACCTGTTGCCCCAGCTCACCGCGCTCGAGAACGTGGAGATGCCGTTGCTCTTCGGCGGCGTCGGGCGGCGCGAGCGGCGACGACGCGCCCTTGCGCGGCTCGATTCGGTGGGTCTCGCCGACCGCGTCGAGCACAGGCCGACCGAGCTCTCTGGAGGCCAGATGCAGCGGGTTGCGATAGCCCGGGCCCTGGCCATGGAACCGGACATCGTGCTTGCCGATGAGCCCACCGGCAACCTCGACACCAGCTCGGGATCCGACGTCATGGGAGCGCTGCAGGAGCTGTGGGATCAGGGCAGCACGCTGATCGTGGTGACCCACGACACCGCCCTCGCCGGCCGAGCCAATCGAATGGTCGAGATCCGCGACGGACTCGTGGTCGAGGATAGCCCCACCACGTAATTTCGAATTTCGAATTTCGAATTTCGAATTTTTCGCTACCCACCCGCGATAGTTGTGAGGAGGGGTTGGTGGGAAATCCGAAATCCGAAATCCGCAATCCGAAATCTTTTGACGGATCCACTGAATACATTCGGGGTACAATGGTGGGTGAAGGATTGAGAATGCTTGAGGACGAACTCACACCCACGCGGCGGCAGTTTCCCAGGATCTCGGCGGAAAACGTGGTGATGATCCACCGCATTGGACCGGCTGAGCAGCAGGAGATGGCGACCGCCAGCCAGATCGGCCTTGGCGGTCTGAGGATCTCCAGCGTTGAGCCGCTCGGCGTGGACTCGTATCTGCGGCTCAAGATCACCATCGACAACGAGGTCGTCGAGGCGACCGGCAGGGTGGTGTGGGAAAGACCGGCCGACGACGGTTCAACCGACGTCGGGGTCGCCTTTATCTCGATCGACAGCGCCCACTCGGACACGATCCTCGCCCAGATGTGGCAGGCCGACGCGAGATAGGCGTCCGCTCACCCGGTACTCGATGCTGGATGCTGGATCCGCCCATGCCCCCACCTCTTGACAAGATCGTCCATGAATTCACTCTCTTGTAGCATCCAGCATCGAGCATCGAGCATCCAGCATCTAGCTATAATTTCTGTGGAGGTCGAACATGACTGACGTAGCCCCCTTCACCGGCCGCTGTCTGTGCGGCGCCGTGCGGTTCGAGGTCACGCCGCCCACCAAGTGGTGCGCCCACTGCCACTGCTCGCTGTGCCGCCGCGCGCATGGCGCGGCCTTCGTGACATGGTTCGGAGTCGAGAGGTCGAGCTTCGAACTCGTGGCCGGCTCCGGTGACCTGTTCTGGTATCCGTCGACTCCGGACGCGCGTCGCGGGTTCTGTGGCCGTTGCGGATCGACCATCTTCTTCGAGAGCGAACGGTGGGCGGACGAGGTGCATATCGCCCTCGCCCATATGGACGGTCCCATCGACCGTCCGCCCAAGGCTCACGTCTTCTACGATTCGCATGTGGAATGGGCGGAACCGGAGGAAGATTTGCGCCGGCTTGGAGGCGCCACGGGAGTCGATCCACTTGATTGACTGAGTCCGGATTTTTCTCCTCGCCCACAACAGAGCGAAACTGTCTACAAGACCAGTGTAAATTCAGGGGCAGGATCAGCAGGAGCTTTTTCAAAGTTGACCTCGGAGTTTTCCGTTCCGCACTCGGGTCCCGAAAGCCCTCGTGAGGCAAGCCCCCAAGCGATTCTCCACGGCGGATCGGGCCGCAGCGGGACAACAACCCCGCCCACGGAGTGCGCCGCACGGAAAATTCTACACTACTTCCTCCTTGCATATGCTCGTAAGAGGGTGTAAATTATGTCTCATCTTGATCATTGAAATGGAGGAAACACAACGGAATAAAGAAAGATTCTTAGTCTTAGTCTCGTTTTCATTTTTGGAGTAGGAGTGCTCAATGAGAGGCGAGGAGGGATTTATGAGAAAAACAATCGTAGCCGTGCTGGTAGTTTTGATGGCAGCGACTGGCGCGCTGGCGCAGACCATCGCGACCTCAACCGTGACCGGGAAAGTGACCGCCGCGGGTGCTCCCCTTCCCGGTGTCCGGGTCATTGCGACGTCCCCGAAACTTCAAGGTCCACGCGGGACCGTGACGGACACAAATGGCGCCTACCATATTCCGTTCCTCCCACCCGGGGATTACACGCTCACCTTCGCAATGGCCCAGATGCAGACCCACGAGGAGAAGCTGACGCTCACAGGGGATATGACGGACACGGTCAACATCGATCTCAAGCTCGCGGCGGTGACCGGGGAGATCGTCGTTACCGCGGAGAAGGCCATGACGGCGGCGATCGAGGCAACCTCGGTCAGCATGAACATCAACCAGGATCTCATCAATAACCTTCCGACCGGCCGGAGCTATGAACAGGTGACGCTGCTCGCTCCGGGCGTCAACGCCGGCGGGCCAAACGACAACCTCGTGATCTCCGGCGCGATGTCGTACGACAGCCTGTACCTGATCAACGGCATGATCGTCAACGAGAACCTGCGCGGACAGCCGCACGATCTCTACATTGAAGAGGCGATCGAGGAGACGACGGTTTTCACCGGCGGCATCTCGGCCGAGTACGGGAACTTCACCGGCGGCGTCGTCAACATGCTGACCAAGTCGGGCAGCAACGAGTTCAGGGGGAGCTTCCGCACCACCCTCAGAAACGAGAGCTGGACGGAGCCGACGGCGCTGACGACCGAACAGGAGGACAAGATCAACCCGACCTACGAGGCCACGTTTGGCGGGCGGATTTGGCGCGACAAGCTGTGGTTCTTCGCCGCGGGACGATATGCAGACACGAGCGCCATCAGGCAGACTGAACCCGGCCTCGCCCGCACCGGCGACCAGGATGCAGCCGGCAATTGGGTCGAATCCGGCACACCGCTCGATCCCATCACCTACCCGTGGACCGATGAAGAAACCAGGGCGGAGGTCAAGCTGACCTGGGCCATCAACCAGAACCACAGGATGGTTGGATCGTATACCGACATCGACCGGTCGGCGACCAACACTGACTTCGGAACCATCATGGATCTCCGCAGCCTGATCCCCGACCGCACGTATCCGAACACGCTTTTCGCCCTCAACTACAACGGCGTCATCACGGAAAACTTCTTCCTCGAGGCGCAGTACTCCAAGAAGGAGTACACCTTCCTCGGTGGGGGCTCGCGGTGGGTCGACGACCCCGCTCTGGGCCAGTACGACGGCACGATGCTCCGGGATCGCTCGCGCGGTGGCGATCGCTTCTGGTCACCCACGTTCCGGTATCAGGAGGGGGGCGAGAGCCGCGACCACGAGCTGTACACGCTCAACGGCTCGTACTTCCTGTCGACCGGGAGCCTCGGCACCCACGAGCTCAAGGCCGGCTACGAGCACTTCGACGAGATCCGCCGCGTCAACAACTACCAGAACGGCAGCGACTACCGGATCCACGCCTACACGACCATCCAGCGCGGCGATCAGATCTTTCCCCGGTTCCGTTCGAGTGGCTCGTCCACCCGCATCCAATGGTTACCTCTCTTCGTCGAAAGCCAGGGCTCCCATTACGCCAAGGATGCGGTCTACATCAACGATCGCTGGGCGTTGAACAACCACTGGACCTTCAACCTCGGCGTGCGATACAACAAGAACGACGCGGTCAGCGGTGACGGGGAGTTCCAGATCGACGACTCCTCCGCCTTGAGCCCGCGCTTCGCCGCGAACTGGGACATTCTCGGCGATGGCCGGTTCAAGGTCATCGCCAGCTACGGCCAGTACGTCGGGCGCCTCGCCGAGGGCGTCGGAAACGACGGCGACCCGGCCGGCCGCACCTCGAGCTTCTATTGGAACTACGCGGGGCCGCCCGTCAACGACGACCCGATGGCCCCGACCGAGGACCTGATCCCCACCGACGAGGCCCTGGCCATCCTCTTCGACTGGTACTTCGCCAACGGCGGCAACGACATGCGCCCGCTTCGCACATCGCCGTCGATCCCCGGCTTCGCGCGGATCCTGGACCCCAACGGGCTCACGTCCCCCAACGTCAAGGAGTGGACCCTCGGCTTCGGCGCCGCGCTCGGCAGCCGCGGGGTGGTGCGGACCGACATCGTCTACCGTAACTGGGACGACTTCTACATCGGCTACACCAACATGGAGACCGGCCAGGTCCAGTTCGAGGACCGATTCTTCGACCTGACCGTCGTCGGCAACGACAATGCCATTTACGACCGCGAGTACATCGGCCTCCATACCCAGGCCCAGTACCGGTTCGACGGCCGGTTCAGCGCCGGTCTCACCTGGACCTTGTCGCGCCTGGAGGGCAACGTGAACGGCGAGACCTGGAACAGCGGACCCGTCAGGGGTTCGGCGGGGCAGTACCCCGAGTACCGTGACAAAAGCTGGAACCACCCCACGGGACCCCTCGTCGGCGACCGGCGGCACCGGGTGAAGCTGTGGGGCACCTACGATCTGCCGACCTCGATCGGGGGCTTTGCCTTCAGCCTGCTGCAGAGCTTCGAGTCCGGGACGGCCACCTCCACCGACGGGACCATCGACACGCGGTCCTTCGTGGACAACCCTGGCTACCTCAGACCAACGTCCGGGGTCAGCTACTTCTTCCACGGCCGCGGCGACCTCACAACCGAAGACATCTTGCGGACCGACATCGGGGTGCAATACTCCCTGCCGATCAGAGCCCTGGATATCTACATCCGTGGCGACGTGTTCAACGTCTTTAACAACGACGCTCTCGTGGGCTTCGACGAGACGGTCCTGACCGAGGACGACGAGGACTGGCTGATCTTGTTCAACCCGTGGACCGAAACGCCCATAGAGTGCCCGCAGGGTGCGGCGCCTGAGGTGTGCGAGGACATGGGTGCGCACTGGCAGAAGGGCGAGAGCTTCGGCCAGCCGACCAGCGAGTCGGATTACCAGAGGCCGCGGACGTACCGCGTCACCGTCGGCCTCCGCTTCTGAAAAAAGCGAGATGGGGCACGCCTTCGGGCGTGCCCCATCCGCTCACTCGGTCAGCCGTATCACCGCGTTCGGGGCCGTCTCGGACGGCCACTGGGCGCTCCCGCGGGGCGTCCATGGACCACGGTGACTCAATACCGCTGCTTGAAGCCAAAAGACCAATCTTCTGGCGAATCCTAGCCCGCATTTCTCACCACGTCACGTTGCGAGGCCAGCGAGATGTTGTGAGATGAGGCGTTTACGACCTGAGGGCCGCGCAGTC
>JAIVTZ010000055.1:0-10570 GCA_049188105.1 Deltaproteobacteria bacterium
TCATCGAGGATTTCCGCCTCGTTGACGCGCTACGGGCGGGCCGACCGCCGGACTCGGACGTGTACGACGCGGCCATGCTGAGCGCCGTGATCGAGCTCAGTGGGAGATCGATCGCGCGGGGAGGTGAGCCCCTTCGGTTCCCGGACTTCACGCGCGGCGGGTGGCGGAATCCGCGGAAGCTCCAGGTGATGAGAGATGCGGGCTAACCCCAATTCTGTTCGGTCAGACGCCCAGCCGAGACGCCTGCACATGCCGGCGTTGAACAGTATCGGCGCTATCCCAGGCTGGATCGCGCAGCTGCGGCCGCGCTTTCGTGCCGAGTTCGGCGGCGCCGACGTACCCCGAATCGCGGTGGCTCCCGGTCGCGTGAACCTGATTGGTGAGCACACCGACTACAACGATGGATGGGTCCTGCCGATGGCCATCGATCGGCGGGTCGGCGTTGCCTTCGCGCCGAGGAACGACCGGATTCTGCGAGCCCATTCGGTGGTTTTTGACGAAACCCGTGAGCTCTGTCTGGACGAGCTCGAACCGCCCGGCGGTTCGGAGTGGATCTCCTATGTGGCCGGTGTGGCGTGGGCTTTGATGTCCGCGGGTCACGAGGTGGCGGGTGGTGACCTGGTTGTGGACGGCGACGTGCCGTTAGGATCGGGATTGTCTTCGTCGGCGGCGTTGGAGATGGCCACCGCGCTGGCCCTGAGTGAGATCTCCGGGATTGGGTGGTCGCCGGTCGAGATGGCTCTCCTCGGTCAGCGGGTGGAGAGTGATTGGGTGGGGGTCAAGGGTGGCGTGATGGATCAGTTCGCCGCCACCATGGGTCGGGCGGGCCACGCGTTGCTCCTCGACTGCCGATCACTCGGGCACAGCCTGGTGCCGATTCCGGATCATGCGGTGGTCGTCGTGATGGACACCGGCGCCCCGCGGACGTTGGCGGGCAGCGCCTACAACGAACGCAGCGCCAGCTGTGCGGCCGCAGTCGAAATTCTCAGAGAGGCGGACCCGGCGATCCGTGCCCTTCGCGACGTCGACCTCGACCTCCTCGAAGCCGAGCGCGGACGGCTCGAGGAGACGGTCTACCGGCGGTCCCTCCACGTCGTGACCGAGAACCTGCGCCCCCCGGCGATGGCCGATGCACTCGCCAGGACGGATCTGGAAGGGGCCGGTCGGCTGATGGACGAGTCCCACTTCAGCCTGCGGGAGCTGTACGAGGTTTCAAGCGTCGAGCTCGATCTCTTCACCGAGCTGGCGAGGCAGCACCCGGCGTGCTACGGCGCGCGACTCACCGGCGCGGGCTTCGGAGGCTGTGCCATTGCATTGGTCTCTGCTGAAGCAGCAGAGGATTTCATGGAAGAGACGCACTCCCACTACCGGTCACGAGTCCAGCTGCCGAGCGCGGTCTTCGCCTGTCGGCCGGAATCCGGTGCCCGGCTCATTTGATTTGTCGGGCTAAAACGATTGTCGACACTTGCAAGTGGGCGCAAGGCGATATAGCGTCAGGGACATGGCGAGAAGCGGTTTCATCGTGGCCGGGGACGGTCCGGATCAACGCCGGGTGGCGGTGGGATCGTCGCTGATCGTCGGACGGTCGGGGGACAACGGCCTCGTCATCAAGGACACGGCCGCGTCGCGGCGCCACCTCGAGATCCTGAGCTCCGGCGGCGGCTACGTTTGTCGAGACCTGAACAGTCGCAACGGGACCATCGTCAATGGCGACCGGACAAAGGTGTGGGAGCTGAAGGACGGTGATCGCATCCTTATCGGCGAGACTCTACTCCGATTCGAGCTCGGGGCCGAAAAGGCGCCCCGGCTTCCCGACAAGACCGTGTTCCTGCAGACCGTGCTCGATCCGATGGGGCGCGAGCAGGCGCTGCCGCCCTCGTCGGGCTCGAAGGAAATGCTCGAGGCCGCCTACACGCTGATGAACGCCCTGGCCTCGAACTTCAACCCATGTGATCTGGTGGATCGGGTTCTCGAAACCACGACCAAAGCCATTCACGCCCACCGCGGCGCGGTCCTCTTCGCCGGGCCCGACGGCAAGCTGCAGCCGTGCGGTGTTTGCGGGAGGGTGCACACGATCGTGAACGGTGTTCCCCGGCCGGCGAATGTCGACGAGATCCAGATCAGCGAGAGCGTGGCCCGCCGCGTCCTTCGTGACGGGGAGACCGTGCACATTCAATCGGGATTAACCGACGGATCGGTGGACCCCAGCGTGAGCATCGCGGCGCTCAGGCTGACATCGATCCTGTGCGTGCCGATTCGCACCCACGACAATGTCCTCGGAATCCTCTACATGGATACCAACATCACCGACCACGAGTACACCACCGACGATCGGCTGCTGGCGGCGGCGGCGGGCAACAGCGCGGGTCTGGCGCTGGACAACGCCCGCAATCACCGCGCGCTCCTGGAAAAACAGCGCATCGAGCAGGACATCGAGGCGGCGTGGACGATCCAGGAGAGCTTTCTGGTCAGCGACTGGCCGACGGACGACCCGCGTTTCGAGGTCTTTGGCATGACCCAGCCGGCCAAGGTCGTGGGGGGCGACTTCTATGATTTTGCGTATATCAACCCCGACACCATAGGGATGCTGATCGGCGACGTGAGCGGCAAGGGGGTGCCGGCGGCGCTCACGATGGCCCAGCTACTCGCCGAGTTCCGTCTCAACGCGCCGGGAGTCAGCTCTCCGGCGGAGCTTCTTGGACGGCTCAACGACGGACTCGTCAAGCGCAGCTTGCGCGGCCTCTTTTGCACCGTCGCGGTGATTGCCATCGATCTCCGAGACGGCGGGCTGATGGGGGCCAACGCCGGCCACCACCCGATGCTGGTGATCTCCCCTTCGGAGGTCGCCACCACGCTCGATGCCTCCGGGCCGCCGATCGGCATCCTTCCCGGAATCTCGTGGGAAGATGTCACGATGACGATCAGCCCCGGCGACACCCTGTTGTTTTACACCGACGGCATCGTCGAAGCGCGGGCGAGCGATGACGGCGAGGACAGCGGCTCCGAGCTTGTCGAGTACGGGTTGGAGGGTCTCGAGCGGGTGGCGCAGGCGTACTACGACTGCGAGCCGCGTGAGCTCATCGACGCCATCCTCCGCGACGTTCACCGTTTTTGCTCGCCGTTGGCGCCCCATGACGACAGCACCATGATTGCCCTGAGGTATCTCGGCCATGGTTGAGGATATTCGTGCTCAGGGGAAGAACGAGAGGGATGTCAGGCTGATCGTGCGCTCCGATCCACGGTTTCTGGGCTCGATCAGGTCGCTGGTTCGGGGTTGGTTGGAGGCCTGTGAGCTCGCCGAGGATGTCGTGGACGCAGTGGTGCTGGCGATCGACGAGGCATGTGCGAATTCCATCCGCCACGCCTATGAGGGCCGGTGCGATGAGACCCTCGAGGTTTCGCTTCACGAAGATGGGGAGTATCTCGAGTTCCAGGTATGCGATCAGGGCGTACCATGCCCTCCGGAGTGTTTTGAGCGCCGGCCGCCGCAACCTCCCTCTGGGAGCGATCTGACGCCGGGCGGGCTCGGAGTTCCGTTGATGCACGAGGTCTTCGACGAGGTGCGTTCCTGTCCGGGTGAAGCGAGCGGCAACTGCTTCATCATGAGATTGAAACGGAAGGACTGAGATATCGATGGCATTGACGATCGAAACATCGAAATCCAGCGATGAAACCGTGGTCTGTGTTCAGGGTGAGGTGGACCTCTACACCTCGCCGCAGCTTCGGTCCGCGATTCTGAAGGCGGTGCCCGCTGCCGCCGGGGGAGTTGCTGTGGACCTGAGCGAGGTGGGCTACATCGATTCGTCGGGCGTGGCCACGCTGGTCGAGGGGCTGAGGAGCGCCCGGAAGCACGGCAAGACCTTCGCCCTGGTTGGTCCCTCGCCGGCCGTGCTGCAGGTCCTCGAGCTGACCCGGTTGGACCAGGTGTTCGAGGTAAGAACAACCTCATGATCGCCCTCGCGGGCCGTATCGGCCGCTGGACGCTGAATGCCGTCGCCGCCTGCGCGAGGGTGTCGGTGCTCATGGTCGACACCATTTTCTGGCTGGTGGTCGCCCCGATTCGCGGCAAGGGTCTGCGGACCCGGAGCGCGGTCGAAAGCTTCGTCGAGTTCGGAGTCCGCTCGCTGCCGATCGTCGGCATGATCTGCTTTCTGGTCGGGGTCATCCTGGCCCTGCAGTCCTCCTACACTCTCGAAAAATGGGGCGCGAACCGTTTTATCGCCACCCTGGTTGCGGTGTCGGCGCTGCGTGAGATGGCGCCGCTCATGACCGCCATTCTCATCACCGGTCGCTGCGGATCGGCGATCACCGCCGAGATCGCCACCATGAAGGTGAACCAGGAGATCGATGCGCTCGAGGTCATGGGGCTCAACCCGATCAAGTACCTCGTGACGCCCAAGTTCCTGGCCATGGTGGTGGCGGTGCCGTGTGTGACCGTCATCGCGATGTTCATAATGGTGTTCGGGGGATTTCTGGCGTCGGTGGTCGTGGTCGGCGTCCAGCCGTCGATCTACATCGAGGAGACAATCCGGGCTCTGGCCGAAAAAGATCTCGTCATCGGTCTGACAAAGAGCATCTTTTTCGGCATCGCCATCTGTTGGGTGGGGGTGTACCGGGGCTTCCAGGTCGAGGGCGGCGCCGAGGGCGTTGGCCTCCAGACGACCTCGTCGGTCGTGACCTCGATTTTCCTGATCATCGTCGTTGACCTTGCTTTCACGGTTCTGTTCTACTTCCTGTGATCATGATACCGATGAACGATCCGATCATCGTCGTCGAGGACCTGGTCGCCAAGTACGGTGACCGTACGGTGCTCGACGGCGTCAGCTTCACGGTCCGCCGGGGCGAGATCTTCGTTATTCTCGGGGGAAGCGGTTCGGGGAAGACGACCGTCCTGCGGAATCTCGTCGGTCTGATGCGCCCGGCCTCGGGGCGGATTCTCATCAACGGCGAAGACTTCACATCGATGTCCGACGAGGGGCGAATTGATCTGCGCAGGAAGATGGGGATGTCCTTTCAGGAGTCTGCTCTGTTGACATCGATTTCGGTGGGGGAAAATGTGGCGTTGCCCCTCAGGGAGCACACAGAACTGGAAAATTCGACGATCGACATCATGACCAGGATCAAGCTCGAGCTGGTGGGGCTGGGTGGATTCGAGGACTACCTCCCATCGGAGCTGAGCGGCGGAATGAAGAAACGTGCCGGAATCGCACGCGCCATGGCCATGGATCCGGAGATCATCTTCTACGACGAACCATCGGCAGGGCTTGACCCGATCGTCGCCGCCGGGGTCGACGGGCTGATCCGAAAGATGCAGGAGACCTTCCACCTCACGAGCGTCGTCGTGACCCACGAGATGGAGAGCGTCAAGCTGATTGCCGACACGGTCTGTATGCTCGAGGGCGGACGGGTGGTCGCGATCGGCAGTCTTGACGATCTCGAGCGGTCGGACCATCCCTATGTTCAGCAGTTCTTGGCCCGTCAACCGGATGCCGAGGAGGGCCGCGACTCGAGCTACGCCAGATCCCTCACCGGGATCGATTGAATCGAGAGGTACCATGCCTGCAGCGAAACACGACTTCACCGCGACCGAGATCAAGGCCGGCATCCTGGTTCTGGTCAGCCTTGCGATTCTGGTAGGTTTCGTCGCGGCCATCCGGGGCTGCCGGCCGCACGACGACTCGGCCAAGCAGTACTTCGCGACGTTTACAGACATCAGCGGGCTCAACAAGGGCGCCGATGTCCGATTCGGGGGTGTCAGGGTCGGGAAGGTGACCGCGATCGCACCGGATGCTGAGGATCGATCACGCCTCCGCGTCACTGCAGAGGTCGACGGCGACATCCCGGTCAACGAGGGCAGCGTGGCCAGCATTGAGCAGGTGACAATGACCGCCGAGATGCACCTGGAGATCACGACCGGCGGTGCGGATCAACCGCTCCGCGAGAGCGGCGATACCTTGAGGTCGAGCCCGAGCCACGGACTCCTCGATCTCCCGGACCTCGAGGGTATGGTCGCACGGGTCGAGACACTGCTGGACGGATTGAATGTGCTGGTGGGGGTGGATCTGGCCGACGACGCGGCGGCCGATGTCGTGGATCTGAAGGAGATCTTTGCTTCCTTGGAAGTGACCCTGGACGAGAGTGCCGGTGTCGCGCGTGCAGTCAGCGACATGATTGGAGAAAACCGCGCCGGCCTCAAGGAGATCGTGAAAAAGCTTTCCGCTCTTGAAGAGACCGCGACCGAGCTGATGGTGCAGCTCAACGCCATGGTCGCTGAAAATCGAGGCCCCCTCCACGAGAGCGTCGCCAATCTCCAGCAGATGACCGGAGAGATGAGTGCCCGGGTCTCGGAGCTCGCCGCCACGTTGCAGACGACCCTCCTCTATCTCCAGGATCTGGGTGGCAACAGCAGCGACCTGCTTGACGACCAGCGGCCTACCATCGAGGAGATCCTGATCAATCTCCAGGAAACCACCCGCAATCTGCGGGAGTTCTCGCGGATCCTGGCCGACCAACCGGATGCGCTGATTCGTGGCAAGGGGAAGCAGGGGCGAGGAAACGGGGAGAAGAAATGAGGGCGATGCCGGTTCTATCGATGGTGATTTGCGTTCTCTGCGCCTGCGCCTCCGCGCCGAAGATCGACTATTACACGCTGGGGATGGAGGCGTCCGGCCAGGCTGAACCACAGGTGAACCTGGTTGTCGAACGCCTGCGGACCACCGACGCGTTGGCGCGGAACGGGATCCTGATCTCCGCCTCGGCTACCCGGGTCGAGTACTACGCCACCGATCAGTGGACCGGAGGTGTGGGGGAGCTGATCCAACAGAAGCTCGCCGCCGAGTTCGGTCCGCCGGTTGAAGGCAGGGCGACCCTGGCGGTGTCCGGAACGGTGCTCGCCTGCGAGCAGGTGGACGTGGCCGGCGGCGCCGAGGCGTGGATGAAGCTCGGAATCGTCATTCGCGATCCGGCGAAGCCTCGCTACAAGGCGCCGCTGCTCGAAAAGAACTACGAGGCGAGACGCAGCGTCTCAGAGGCGAGCCCGGCCGCAGTGGTCAAGGGTCTGTCCCTGTGTGCCGAGCGAATAGCGGCCGAGATCGCCGCCGACGCGTCGACGCTCTAAACGGGTTCGGAGAGAATTTTCCGATCGGCCGAAAACCCGTGTGTCTGTCGCCGCTCCGCGGCTTGGGAAAATTTTTGTCGGACCGTTTCCTGGGGCTCACGCCCCAGGCTATGTGTCTGTCGCCGCTTCGCGGCTGCGGGTGGTTTTCTCTTTTCGGTTCCAGGGCCTCACGCCGTAGGCTATTCGTGGCTCATAGCCTCCTGTCGCCAGCGTGTCCGAGCGCCGAAGGTGCGACAGATTCGTAGCCTGGGGCGTGAGCCCCAGGATGGTGGGCATTGCAATTGATCAAGCGCCGAAGGCGCGACAGATTCGTAGCCTGGGGCGTGAGCCCCAGGATGGTGGGCATTGCAATTGATCAAGCGCCGAAGGTGCGACAGATTCGTAGCCTGGGGCGTGAGCCCCAGGATCATCCCGGCAGCGACTTGGAGTTCATCAGGTTGTCTTCCATCATCTTGAGCTCGTCGATGCCGGAGATGATGATTTCGGGATCGACCTTCAGCAAGTCGGCAGGCGCCTTGTCGACGTAGTCGATCTGCGACAGCGCGAACTTGATGCAGTTGAGCCGCGCCAGCTTCTTGACGTCGGAGCGGACGATGGTCCACGGCGCAATCGTGCGGTTGGTCTCCGACAGCATCTGGAACTTCTTGACCGTGTACTGGTCCCAGCGCTTCTGCGCCTGCTCGTCCACGGGCGAGATCTTGTACTGCTTGAGAAGGTCACCGTGGCGCGACTTGAACCGGCGGAGCTGCTCCTTCTTGGACACCGAGAAGTAGAACTTGAAGAGCTTGATACCGTCCTTCACCAGCATCTGCTCGAAGTACGGTACGTCCTTGATGAACCGTTTGTTCTCCTCATCGGTGCAGAAACCCATGATTGGTTCGACCATGGCGCGGTTGTACCAGGAGCGGTCGAAGAACACGATCTCACCGGCCGCCGGCAGGTGCGCCGTGTAGCGTTGGAAGTACCACTGGGTGCGTTCCTTGTTGCTCGGTTTCTCGAGCGCGACGACGCGGGCGCCGCGGGGGTTCATGTGCTCGGTGAATCGTTTGATGGTGCCGCCCTTGCCGGCCGCGTCACGGCCCTCGAATAGCAGCACCAGTCGCATGCCGTCGGCCCTGACCTGGGACTGCATCTTCATGAGCTCGATCTGGAGGTCGTGGAGCTGCCGTTCGTAGTCGAGGGTTGTCTCCTTCACCCACACCGGGACGCCGTGCTTCTTCTCCCCGGTCTCGCTGGTCTTGAAGGACGTATGCTCGCGGAGTTTGACGGGGCGCGGCTCCTTCGCCGATCCCTTGGGGCCCGCGTTTTTCTTCTTCGAGGACTTCTTCATGATGGCCTCACTCTCTCGAGTATATGGGGCAGCACCCTGTCAGCGAATGAACTTGCCGAGCTTCCGCTTCTGCTTCTGCATGATCTTGAGCTCCCGATCACCCCTGATGACGATGTCCGGGTTCGGGGTGAAGTCGAGGGTCCGGCTCCGGCCCGCGTACTTGATCTGGTTCAGGATGAGCTTGATGGTCTCGAGCCGGGCGAGCTGCTTGTCATCGGAACGAATGACGAACCACGGCGTCAGCGGGGTGTGGGTCCTCTTCAAGAGCCGGTACTTCATGTGGGTAAAGTCGTCCCACAGCTCCTGCGCCTGGAGATCCACCTCGCTCAGCTTCCACTGCCGCAACGGGTCGTTCTTCCGTCTCTCGAAACGGAGGGCCTGCTCCTCCCGGGATACCGAGAAGTAGAGCTTGATGAGGCTGGTGGTCTTGTCCTCGATGATCCGTTCTTCGTAGCCGACGACCTTGTCCATAAACCGCTTGTACTGGGTCTTCGTGCAGAAACCCATGACCGGTTCGACGAGCGCCCGGTTGTACCAGCTGCGGTCGAAGAGGACGATCTCGCTGGCGTGGGGGAGGTGCTCGATGTAGCGCTTCATGTGCAGCTCGGTGCGCTGAATCTCGGTGGGTTTGCCGAGCGCGATGACGCGGTAGCGTTTCTCGTTCATGTAGCGAATCACGCGGCGGATGGTGCCGCCCTTGCCCGAAGCGTCACGGCCGTCGAAGAGGATGATCGCCTTTCGGTTGGTGCGCTCGATGTGCTGCTGCAGCTTGATCAGCTCGGCCTGGTAGGGCTTGAGCACTTCGGCCCTGAAGTACTTGGTGAGCGCCGCGTCGATGAGCTCACGGCGGTCCTTCTTCTTCATGCTCTTCTGCACGGCCCGGATCTGCTCGATAGTGCTCGCGGCCTGGTCGGCCGGCTCTGCGCGTTCGACGACCGCGCGGATCCTCGAGGTCGACCCCTCGATCACCTCCGGATCGGTCGCGCGCCGGTTTTCTTTTTCTTTTGCCGTCACCGTCATCCTCCTGATGAAATGGACCTTGAAGTATAGCCGAGCGAGTCGAATGGGGTGTTTCTGCCGTAGAATCGAAACATGACCGACTGGATTCAACAGATCGACGACACGGTGGGGCGGTACCTCGGGATCTCGGCGCTGACGGTCGACAAGATCGTCTGGACCATCGCGATCGGGCTTCTCTTCGTTCTGCTCCGGCGGGCGGCTGTCCATGTGCTCAGCCGGCGCCTCGAGGACACGGCCCGGCGGTACATCGCGGTCAAGACCGTCAACTACCTGCTCGGGATCCTGGCGGTGCTGGCGCTGCTGCGGATCTGGCTGGGCGGCGTCACGGGCCTCGCGGCATCGATCGGCATCATCTCGGCCGGCATCGCGATCGCCTTGCATGCGCCGCTCACCAACTTCGCCGGCTGGATCTTCCTGACCGTTCGGCGGCCGTTCACGGTCGGCGACCGGATCCAGATCGGCGACCATGCCGGCGACGTCATCGACCTCAGGCTCTTCGCCTTCTCGCTGGTGGAGATCGGGAACTGGGTCGATGCCGACCAGAGCACCGGCCGCATCCTCCACATCCCCAACGGCAAGGTCTTCACCGAAACGGTCGCCAATTACACCCAGGGCTTCAACTTCATCTGGGACGAGATCCCGGTCACCGTCACCTTCGAGAGCGATTGGCGCAAGGCGAAGGAGCTGCTGACCGAGATAGCGGACCGGCATGCGGTGCTGACCAGCGACGAGGCGGCGCGCCAGGTGCGGCAGGCGGCAAGCACCTACCTGATCAAGTACGAGCACCTGACCCCCATCGTCTGGACCTCGGTGGCGGACATCGGGGTGACTCTGACGATTCGTTTCCTCAGCGACCCGCGTCGCCGCAGGTCGGCGGAGGCCGCGATTTGGGAAGACATCCTGGACGCCTTTGCCGCCGCCGAGGACATCGACTTCGCCTATCCGACGCAGCGCTTCTACGACAACCTCACCGAGGGCAAGCCGGGAGCGAGGGCTGAGCCAGAACCCGGGCGGGGATAAACCCCGCTCTTTCCGAATCGCCAAAGATACGAGAAGGACCCTGAAGGTGGGCTGAAGCCCACCCTACGAGACCGGGCAAATTG
>JAIVTZ010000056.1:0-10556 GCA_049188105.1 Deltaproteobacteria bacterium
CTGCCGATGGCTTCGCGACACCAGCACCATGTAGGACCCGGTCAATGACGCATTCCCGAGATAACGGTATTTTTCGCGCGGGATGTCGGGAACCATGCCGATCGTGATCGCCTGCTCGAGATCGAGGAACCGCCCGAAGCTGCCGGCGATGTAGATTTTGTCGAGATCCTCGAACCCGAGACCCATCCTCTCCAACATCAGCGCTGCAGCGGAGTAAATGGCCGCCTTGGCGCGGATGACGTTCTCGATTTCGCCGTCGCTGATGGAGATCGGCTTGCCGGTCGCGCTCTCCCCGGCCGGCACCAGGAGGTATCGTGCGCGCCGGCCGGCGACCTCGATGTGCTCGGATGTCCTCGTTCGGTCCAGCTCTCCCCTGCGGTTGATCCACCCGGTCTTCAGCAAATTCGCCAACAGGTCGATCATGCCGGATCCGCAGACGCCCAACGGAGGCTCGTTACCGATGGTTGTACAGCCGGGCCGCGCCGTCTCGGGATCGACCTCCACTTTCTCGATGGCGCCGGCGGCCGCTCGTACCCCGCACTCGATGCCGCCGCCCTCGAAGGCCGGTCCCGCCGAGCACGCGCACGACATGAGGAAGTCGGTGTTGCCGATGACGATCTCGCCGTTGGTGCCGA
Organism: Deltaproteobacteria bacterium; assembly: GCA_049188105.1. GTDB lineage: Bacteria > Acidobacteriota > Thermoanaerobaculia > Thermoanaerobaculales > Sulfomarinibacteraceae > Sulfomarinibacter. The sequence continues at coordinate 636 of JAIVTZ010000056.1, forward strand.
TGTCGATGAAGAGGCTGATGTCGTGGGTGTTGGTGGCCATGTCGGTGCACAGCAGACCGGCCGTGATGTCGCCGCCCACGTAGCTGCCGACGCACGGCGAGACCTCGACCGGTGCGTCGGTGCCAATCGCCAAACCGATCTCACCCGCCGCGAGGGTCGGCGGCTCGAGCACGGTCGGCGTGTAGGGCTCGAGTCGGATATATTCCGGCTGCAGCCCGAGCAGCAGATGGGTCATGACCGTGTTGCCGGCCACCGCCGCCTGGCAGATCTCGCCCGGGTTGACGCCGCGGCTGAACGCGACCTTGCAGACGAGGCGGTTTACCGTCTCCAGGACACGCGTCCGCAGCTCCTCGAGCTTCATCGGTTGTGCCGCGTAGTTGATGCGGCTGATGACGTCGACTCCGCACGGGATCTGCCCGTTGTAGTCGCTCTCGGTGGCGAGGACGGCGCCGGTTGGCAGGTAGACCAACTGGACCGCGACCGAGGTCGTTCCCACATCGACGGCGACACCGTAGTGTCGAGAGGTCGTATCTCCCGGCTCGACATTCACGATCCGCACACCGCTTGCCGTCGCACGCAACGTTGCCGTGACCCGCCCATCCTCCTCACGCAGGGCGACGGCTGCGGACCTCGCGGCCGACAGTGCGCAGGAGACCTCGCCGACGTTGTGGTCGCTCCGAATCGCCCCCACCAGACGGTCAACATCGGACAGCCCATCCCCGAGCCGCGGCGGCTGTGTCCGGAGCAGCCATTTTTGAACCAGGGGGACGATATCGTCCGCCTTCGGCATCAATTCCGGGTCGACCAGCGATCGTGCCTCGTGATCGGCGAACTGGCCGCGGGTATCGGATTTTTCCGGTAGCTCGACGGTCACCGCGTCGTCCGAGATCCGCGTCCGGCACGCCAGCACGTACCCCGACGACACGGCCGACGAGGGGATCCGCCCAAGGCTCTCGGTCTCCACCTCGCCGCCGGAGGCGCGCACGATGCAACGACCGCACGATCCGTCCCCACCGCACGGGAGGTCGATTTCGACCCCCGCCTGCCGAGCAACAGTCACCAGTGGGGTGCCGCTGGACGCCTCGACGCTCTTATGGGCGGGAAGGAACTCGATGGTCGGCATGGGTACGGTCCTGGCCTCCTTTTCTCCGACCTAAGATGAGTGGTTCTGCCAGTGAGAATCGATCATCTTAGGTCCTAGTACAGCCGGGCCTTGATGAAGCTCTCGAGGTCCGACGCCTCCTGGGGTCCGACCAGAACCTTCCAGCCCGGCAGGCTCTCCTCGAGGTCGCCGCTGATCTGGGCCACGTAGCCTGGAATGATGATTTCGCGGCGATTGACCTTCTCCTCGAGACCGGCCTCTTTGCAGAACTTGGCCACCGCGGCGCCCGAGAACTTGCCGGCGGCCCACGCCGTGAGGACGCTCATGCCCTCGCACTCGGGTACCACCAGCCAGGCGCTGAGCCCGCTGTTCTCGATCTCGCCGCCGACGATGAAGTAGGTCAGCGAGAAGTTGGTGGTGACGAAGACCGGCGAGTCCGCGTCCGGCTCGCCGATCGGGTAGATCTTGGGCTCCACCTGGATCGGTTTCTGGGGGTCGGTGAAGATGTTGAGGCGAAGGGTGATCAGCGATGCGATCTGGGCGGCGTCGAATCGCGGCAGCACGCAGATGCCACCGAACTTGGTGATCTCGGTGACCGCCTCGATGGTACCGGCCACCAGGTCGGTCTCGTCCACGAATCTCAGAAACGGCAGACCCAGAGGTTTGTAGTTCCCCTTGATCGCCGCCCGGCGGGCGATGGTGTTGGTCTGGAAGCGCTCGGCCAACGAGTGAGTCTCGAAGTGGAGGATGAGATGATCGAATCCGTCCTCCCGGAGCTTCCCGGCGGCCGTCACCAGAGCGTCGAGGTTTGGTGCGGTCAGAGCCAAAGCGTGGTCGTACTCTTTGGCGACCTCGACCAGCTCGTCTACCGTGTCCGGCGTCGCCGTGGCGAGCACGCTGAACGAGCCCGCCACCGCCACCGCCGCTGCCTTCAGCGCCGCAGGATCGCGACTGCGTAGAACCAGCGGCTTGCCCACCTCGCACCACGCCTTCATCACGAGATCGACAAAGGTGTCGACTGAGGAGCCGCGATGCGACACCGCCACCATGTCGATGTCGATGATCTCGCCCACCCGTTCGATGGTGTAGTCCTTGACCGCCCCGAGGGTTTCTTCGACGACCGCGGGATCGTCGGTGTCGTTGATGTTGATCGCGAGCAGAGTCTGGTTGACGAAGGTCTTCTCGTGCCGGTAGAGCACGGTCTCCTCGCCGAGCTTGAGGGCGCCGTCGGGTCCCAGCCGGATGCCCTTGACCGGAGGCTCGTAGGCCTCCGAGAGCACCGCGATCGCCTCCTCCGAGGCGTATGGGCAGTCGCCGATCTCGGCCTTGCGCGCCGCCAGTTTCATGGCGAACGCCAGACAGGTGTTGACCCCGCACTCCTTGCAGTTGGTCTTGGGCAGGAGCTTCTGGATCTGGAGCCCGGTGAGTGCCATGGCCTACCCCCTCCCGTCCATGAGCCGAATGATCGTGTCCTTGGTGGCCATTGCGGCATCGGGGTGGTACATGATCAATATGTCGGCGCCGGCGTAGAGCAGGGTCGTGGCGCAGCTCAGCTCCCACAGGACGGCCCTTTTGTCGATGTCGCCCCATGACGGGAAGTCGCTCTCGGGCGCCTTGACCTCCTTGACCTTGGCGGTCTCCTGGCCGGGCGACACGATCATCGGCCCGGCCAGCATGGCGTCGCCGCCGAGACCGCTGAGCCGGATGCGCTCCATCACCGAGTAGGTGTACTCGAGCCCGTAGCCCATGGCGCCGGTCATCGGGTCCATGACGATCTGCTCGATGGGCACGCTCATGCCGGTGAGGAGGATGTTCATCTGCTTGCCGATGTTGACGTCGATGGGGTTCTGGGCCACCACGGTGTGACCGTAGGCGATGGCAGTGCCGGCGATGGTGCGGTAATTGTCCTGCTCGACCCAGTTGAGGAGGAGATTCTCGCCGTGGCATGCCTGGGCGACCGCCTTCAGGACCTCGTTGACCGCCTCGAAGTGGCTGTGACCGGTGACGATCAGGGGCACGTCGACCGCGTCGAGAACGTTCTTCACCAGCTCCACCGCCTGCTCCGGTGTGCGGGCGCCCTTCTCCGGGTGGGTCCCCTCGAGACGTACGGAAATCAGATCGGCGCCGTACCTCTCCACACAGGTCCGCGCCATCTCGGGCGGGTCCTCGAGCAAATGGCCGAAGATCTTGCGCAAGGCCGGCGGGTGTTTCTCCGACACCACGTCGAAGACCTCGAGGGCCACCAGCGGCCGGTGCGGCATCTCGCCCTCCCACAGGTGGAACGGCATGGCCGTCGCGCCGCCCACCTTGAGAACGGTGCCGCGGGTGCCGCCCTCTTCGGGACCGGCGCCGAGAGAGACCGTCCACACCGGCTGCTCGCACCTCTCCCTGGTGATCTCGAAGGTCGACAGCTCGGCCACGCGCTCAGCGGCGGTGGGGCCGGTTTCAATGATGGCGGCACGTGGTGCCGGTTGGTCGATCGTTTCGTCGGGCACGGTGACGAGCTCCGCCGATCCTCCGAGAAAGCTCCGGCTGAGAACACCGATGATGTCGCCGACGATCTCCCTGGTGAGGGTTTGTTTGAGCTCCTCACGCACCTCGGCGGCGACCGATGCCACCACCTCCTCCTTGAACTGGGCGATCTGTTCAGGCGTCATCTCCGCATCCTCCCGGACCGGTTCCTGCGACTTCGACGACTCGACTGTCGGCTCCTGCGCCAGCTTCTCTTGGGTTGGCGGAGCATCGTCCTCGGTCTGTTGGGCGTAATCCGCCATGTCCTCCATCTCGAGGGCCGGGTGCCCCACCTTCTCCATGAAGGAACGGATCTCCTCCGGGTCGGTAGCGATCGTCTCGTCCGCGATCTTGTCCAGAAACCCGGGCTGCCCGAGATCGTCGAATTGCCTGGTCAAATCGTCGGCCAGCAGCTCCTTGAGCTCCTTCGGCATCCAGATCAGTCGCTGCGATCCACCGTCGGCGAAGAGGAATTTGCGGCTGGTGAGAAAGATCTTGCCGCAGCCCATGAAGCCCGGGGTTTGGCGGCCGCCGCCGACCTCGCCGGCGAGGGTCGAAAAGTCCATCCCCACCGGCGTGTCGCCTTCAAACTCACGATTGACGGCCATGATGCCGTTGCACTCCGGCACGAAACCGCAGATGACCTCGAAGCAGCCGCAGCTGGTCATCGGGCGGTCCATGATCGAGTAGGCAGAGAACGACTCCAGGGCCTTATGGCTGTTGATGTAGACATACTCGTCGACACCCGACCACACGCCCTTGACCGGGTCGAGGCACTCGCCCTTCTGCACCGGTTGGTTGGCGCCGGTGGGGTCGATCTCGTAGGCGGCCTTGCCGTCGAGCCAGTTGTAGGCGCCGCACAGACCGAGCCGCTCCGGGGTGATGATGCACACGTGGTTGGGAGCGAAAGACTGACAGAGCAAACAGGAGTAGAAGATGTCCACCGACTCGTCGGTCATGGCCTCCAGCCGGCGGTTGCGTTGGTCGTAGACCTTGCGTGCGATCTCCTGGCGGCGCTCCACCTCGTCGATCTCGGTGAAGAGCGTGACCTTCACCTTGTCGACGATGGCGCCGTACTCGGCGAGGATCTTGGCGTGCAGGATTCTGCCGTAGTGTTCGAGCCGCAATCCCTTGTCGAATGCCTCGTTGGAGATTCGGGTCCAGACGATGTCGCGCTGACCCATGTGCCACAGACCGGAGGCGCCGTTGAGGAAGTGGTGGACCTGGCGCTCGAGGATGGGCTCGAAGTCCACCTGCATCTTGCGCCCGGCCACCTCGACCCAGATCGCGAGGGGCAGCGCGCCCCTCTCCTCGACCTCGTCCACCTCGGGGCCGACGATCTCGATCTCACCGTCGTTGATCTCGTCGAGCTCGACGGTGGTCACGTACTCGAAGGCGGGTGTGCGGTTGCCGCCGAACTCCACCCGCATGTCGGACTTGCGAATACGCTCTCCCTCGAAGGCCGGACCGTAGGGGACCGGCACCGGCACCTCGGTGATGCGCACCTTGCAGCCGCGCACCTCGAGCGCCTTCTCGACCATCGATTCATAGGGGACATTTGAAACCACGTGCTCGTAGGTGCAGACGCCGGTGGGGAGGATCTCGGGAATGTCAGTATCGGCGATGATCGGAAAGCCGTAGTTGATGGCGCCCGCCGCCACCGCGTACTTTTCGGCGTCCACCTCGCCGAAGGGCATGACGAAGGCGAAGACCCGGTCCTTGTTGTACTTGAGGTTGGATTCGAAGTCGGCCGGCGCCACGTTGCCGAAGGAAAGCGCCACCCGGTTGGCAAAGCCGAGGGCGTAGACCAGCGCCGACACGTCCTTGCCGTACGGCACCAACCGGGTCTCCCAGCCGAGCTGCACGCCCTCCTCCGCGAGCTGCTCGGCAAACTGCCGTCCGTCCGTGGATCCCGCCATGAAGACGTAGATGTTCTTCTCCTGGAGGTCGCGGGCGATACGCACCGCGATCTCGTTGGTCGGCGCGGCGCCGGTGATGGCGGCGAAGCCGGGTGCGGTGCCGTCCACGAACTCGATTCCGCGTTCGCGGATGATCACGTCCGACGCGGCGCCGAGCCAGATGCCGTCGACCGGGCCGTCGCCGTTGAGGTACTTGCAGGCCTCGATGATCTCGCACGCGAAGAGGGTTGCCACGCCCGCGTCGAGGGCGCTGCCAAGGTACGGCAACCAGACCTCCTCGGAGGGTCGTTGAGGCAGCAGATCCTTGGCTCGCCGGAGCACAGTGCGGCAGTCGGCCAGGGTCTCCACCTTGTGCTCCGACAGCGAGTAGATGATGGGCAGATGGTAGGCGGTGGAGGGGAAGCCGATACTTTGCTCCTCGCCGTGAGTCTCGATGGCCCGCGCGACGCTGTGGTCGGCGCGGGCGACCCACTCCACCGCCCCGTCGATGGCGCTACCGCAGATCAGCTTCGACATGGATTTCCCGCCGGTCCCTCATGTCCATGAGCTTGCGCTCGGTCGTCCTGTTGATCCCCAACCGCTCGCGCCGCTCATCGATCAGCCCGAGCACCTTCCGAGCCGCTTCGAGCGGGTCCGATTCGACGTGGAAGGAGGCGCCGTAGAGCTCGCGGGCCCCCTCGTTCAGGAAACTCGTCACCTTTTCCGAACCCTCGATGTGGAAGGGGTGGCCGAGGATCACGTCGACCCCCGAGGCCACGAAGTAGCTTCCGATCGTGATCGCCTTCTCGCTCATCCACTCCGGCGCCACTCCGACCGCCGGGATGTCGGACAGGTCCTCGCCGAGCCCCCCCTCGAAAACGATCTCGGTCGCCGCCTCGAGGATGCGCGAGTTGTCGACGCAGCTGCCCATGTGCAGCACCGGAGGCATGCCCACCGCCTCGCAGACCTCTCGCAAGCCCTGACCGACATCGGACAGCGCCGCTTCCGGCGTCAGCAGACCCGCCTTGCCCGACGCGATGGCCGCACAACCGGTCTTGAGCACCAGGACGTTGTTCTTGAGTAGCTCGCGGGTCAGGGTCGTGGTGTAGGCATCCACCTGGGTCTTGGGGTTGCTGCAGCCGACGATGCCGCACACGCCCCTGATTCGGCCCTGCATGATGGCGTCGTTGAGCGGCCGAAACGAAGCCCGGAAGGATCCGCCGAGCATGTATTTGATGGCGTCCACCGAGAAACCGCCGACCAGAGGCCGCTGGTGTTTTGGGATCGCCATTTTGCCGCGGTCACGATTCTTGTAGTTGTCGATGGCCCGCCGCACCAGAGCCTTGGCGTGCTCGTAGGCGTGGTCCTTGGCGAAGGGCAGGTGGGTGGCGCCGACGGTCCGGGCGATCTCCGAGGTGGAGACGATCTCGGTGTGATACGCCGCGGCCACCTCGGGAAGGCTCGGCATGCAGCACTGGACGTCGACCACCATCATCTCGACCGCGCCGGTGATGATGGCCAGCTCCTGCTGGAGGAAGTTGCCGGCCACCGGGATGCCGTGGCGCATCAGGATCTCGTTGGCCGTGCAGCAGACCCCGGCAAGCGTCACGCCCTCGGCGCCGGCCTGCACCGCCGCGGTCTCGATCTCTTCGTCGCGCACGGCCACGGCGAGCATCTCCGACAGGATCGGCTCGTGTCCGTGGACCACGATGTTGACCGTGTTTTCGCCCAGAACACCGAGGTTGACGTCACCACGCACCGGCTGCGGGGTGCCGAAGAGGATGTCCGAGACGATGCTGGCGATCCTCGAGCCGCCCCAGCCGTCGGCGAGGGCGGTGCGCATGGCCTGCTTCAGGAGGTGGATGTGGTCGTGGTCCACGCCCATCGTGGAACGGTGCATGGACTCCACCAGCATGCGATCGATGCCCAACGGCTCGCTGTTCGTCTTGCGCCACATACCCTGCCGGTTGAGAGGGGCGAGCTCGAGTCCCTTGAGCGTCTTCTCCTGGCTGGTGAAATCCTCGAGCATGCGGTCGGCGAGCTCGGCGGCGATCTCCTCCTTGCCGCGGTCGAGGTCCTCCACCCCGTAGCTGGCCGCATTGCGACGCAGCGCCCTTTCGTCGCGGATGGCGTAACCGCCCTCGAGGCCCTGCGCCACCTTTTTGAGCAACAGCACCAGACCCCGCGCATGGTCCGAGTGGGCCGCCGCCCCACCCACCACCTCGCGCAGGTAGTTGCGGGCGACGATGGTGTGGGCGTCGGCCCCGCACACGCCGAGCGGTATCTTCGATGTGATCCGGCACGGGCCCATGTGGCAGACCCGGCAGCACAGACCCTGGGTGCCGAACTTGCACTGGACCTCCTGCGTGTCCATCCGGGTGAACACGGTGTCGAGGCCCTCGGCCTCGGCCTTCTTGAGGATCTCGATCGATGCCGGGTCGAGCACCCGCATCTCGGGGGTCTTGGGCTCCTTTCGCTTGACCATGACGCGTCACTCCAATCTCATTGCGGGCCGACCTCGGAGAGCAAGCGTTCGATCTCGGCGACGGGTGGGTTGTCTGACCCGAATCCGATCAGGCTCGAGCCCCGCTCGCCGAGCTCGGCGAGGGCATCGTTCAGCGGCAACCCCACCAACAGGTTGGCGTTGGTCTTTTCCTTGACGGCCGACGCATCCTCCGGGAGCCGGCCGTCGCGCAGCCGGTTGACGACAATCGCCAGCGAACCGTAGTCGAGGCCCATTTCGTGCGCCAGCGCGTGCAGCCGCTCCACGGTCGTGAGGCCGGCACGCGAAGGGTCCGTCACCATCACCAGCAGATCAACCCTGCGCACGATGCGGCGGGAGAGGTTTTCGAGCCCCGCCTCGTTGTCGATCACGACCACCGGGTAGTCATCGGCCAGCCGCTCGATCACCTTCTTGAGGACGTTGTTGGCGTAGCAGTAGCATCCAGGGCCCTCGCAGCGACCCATGGCGATGAGGTCGAAGTCGTCGGTCTCCACCAGGCTCTCGGAGATCTTGAGCTCGAGCATCTGCTGCTTGGAGACGCCGGAGCCGAGGCCCTTGCCGGCGAGCTCGCGCGCCTCCTCGCGCACCGCGCCCACGGTCTGGGTGACCTCGACGCCGAGGGCGGCGTCGAGACAGGAGTTGGGGTCCGCGTCCACCGCGAGCACAGGCTTCGAACCGCGCGCGATCAACCGCGACACGGTCAGCGCCGCTACCGTGGTCTTGCCGGTGCCGCCCTTGCCCGCGATAGCGATCGTAAAGGACATGGTCGATCAGACTCCGTGCTTGGCGCGCAGCGCCTGGGACAGCTCACCGGTGAGCTGGAACACCCGCTCGGCGTCCGCCACCTCCATCGAACCGGTGCCGCAGGAACCGGTGAGCACAGTCTGTTGGTAGATGAGTTGCCGGTCGAGGCCGCTCTTCTCCGCCAGGTGGTCCACCATTTTCTCGTAGTGGGCCATCAACGATTCGACGGTGTTGTCCCGCACCTCGACAGACGTGGGCACCACGCCCCAGGCGAGCGCCTTGCCGCTCTCGAGATGTTTCCTGACGTGGTCTGGATACAAGGCAATCGTCTCGCCGTATTGATAGGCATCGAAGTTGACGATCTCGGCGCCGGCATCGATCGGGATCGACCACTCGGTGTTGCCGCAGCAGTGGATGCCGGCGATGGCGCCCTCGGCGTGGATGGCGTCCACCAGCTCCCCGAGAGCGGCCACCACCTCGTCGCGCTGGACCGAAACATAGGTCGAGCTGCCGAATCCCGACAAGATCGGTTCGTCGATAAAACAGATCATATTTTCGCCGTAAGGTTTGAGCATCTGGATCTGCCACCGGCACTTCATGGCCAGGGCCTTGATGACGACGTCGCGGAACTCCTCGTTGTACCAGAGGGCACGTTTGTTCTCGTCGACGATCGTGAGTGCGAAGGAGCACGGGCCGGTGGTCTGGCACTTGACGAAGGGCCGTTTGCGGGCTTCGGTCTTGAGGCGTTTTTCCAGCTCATAGATCCCGGCCGCAAAGTCCGGCGAGATCGCCATCGACGACACGTCGCCGGTGCCGTCGTCGGGATCGCAGGCCTGAATGTAGGTCTCGTAGAACTCGGTGAAGGCGTCGATGTAGTCACCCGAAGTCTCGAAGAACATCCGTCCTTTGTCGCGGTCGATGACCCGGCACGGCATGCCCTCGGAGTACTGGATCTCCATCTGCTCGTTGAGGCCGCGACCCGAAAGCTGCGGCCACACCGGCGCCTCCGGGAGGTTCGCGAGGACCACGTCCACCGCCGCGGCGGCGTCGGCGTGGGGCATGCTGCCCACCGCACAGGCCAGAAACTCGGGTTTGAAAACCATGTTCGTTCTCCTTACTGCGGCGATCGCGGCTACTTCCGCACGTGGATCTTTTTGCAGGAG
>JAIVTZ010000057.1:0-10549 GCA_049188105.1 Deltaproteobacteria bacterium
CTTATGATCGGCTGGCCCGGTCTGACCTCCTGGTAGTTGTCAACCAGCCGTTCCGCCACCTGGGCGGAGTACGGCGCGTACAGCGTCGCGTCCTTCAACGCGGCCTGAGCATCGTCGAGCCTTGCCTGGGCCACCTCCATCGCAGCCCGCGCCTGGTCGAGCTGCAACTGAGAGACGGCATCCTTCGCATACAGCGAGGCGTACCGCCTGAAGTCCGCCGTTGTCCGTTCACGATCAGCCCGCGCGGCCTCGAGCCGGATCTCGAAGTCGCGCGGATCGATGCGCGCGACGACACCGCCGGCGGCGACCGAGTCCCCTTCCCGAACCGGGAACTCGATCAAAGGACCCCCGACCCGAAAAGACAGCTCCACCCGATCCTTGGCCTCGATACGACCCGGGTAGACCCGTGGCGCGTCTGCCATCCCGGAGCTGACGGTGAGCAGCTTGACGGGCCGTACGACCTCGCGCTGCGGCGGGGGCTCCGAACCGCCGCACGAAACCAGCGCGGCGGCCATGATCAGCACAACGACGCAATCGAATCGATGGGCCTTTCGGTCACGAACCCGGTTCATTGCATGCTCCTCTTCTGGGCCACTGCCGACCGCAGGTGATCGGCAAAGGCCTGGTTTTCAGCTTCTGAATTCTCGTCCTCGAACCAGGAGATCGCGCGCTCCAGCGCGATCAGGTCCGCAAGGTGCTCGTAGACCGTCAACGTCGCGAACTCCGATGCGCTCAGCCACTGGGTCAGGGCGATGGCCACCGCTTCGATCGGCGCCACACCCTCGGCGTAGCGGTCCTGTACGATCCTCAGGTTGTCGTAGGCCGCGTCGCGTGCCGCGACCCGATAGCCGATCCGTTCGTACGATCGCTCGGCGCGCTCGATGGCACGCCGGGTCGCGGCCTCGACCTGCTGGGCGCCGAGGCGCCGACGGGCCTCGAACTCGACCAGATCGGAGGAGGCGCGATCGGCCTCGCCGAACTTCCTGCCGCCTTCGAAGAGCGGAAAGCTCAATCCCAGGAACACCGTGTAGCCATCATCGTCGAGACCCGGAATCACCTGGTTGCCCTCGTCGAGATGGAACCGATAGGCGCCTTCGGCAAAGAAGGTGGGCAGGTAGAATCGTCGCTTGGCGACGGAACGCTGTATCTCCAGGGCGTTGACCGCGCTGTCGATGCTCTTCAGATCAGGCGAGCGTTCGAGTGAGAGGTCGACCAGGGCGTTGCGCAGGGCTTGACGACCGGCGGGATCGTCGAATTCCTCGTCGAGGCGGCCACCGAGAAATGGGAAGATGTCGGGGTCGACGTCCTCGACCATTGGTTGCCAGCGGGAGTCCTGGGGCGACCCGAGGAGCTGCGCCAGCGTGATATTGGCGTCCTCGATGTCAGCCTCGGTCTTGGTGATCTCGCTCGCAGCGCTGGCCACCCTCGACTCCCAGAAGAGGACCTCGGACCGGCCGGAGGTGCCCGCCTCGAGGCGGAAGTGGGCGGTGTCGAGCAGCTGCTCGGTGAGCCCCAGGTTATATCTCTGAATCCCGTCGAGGGAGCTCTGGAGGCCAAGATTCAGGAACGCGATCGCGGCCTCGGCGGCAACGTCGAGCTCCTGCGCACGCTGCTCCTCGAGGCTGCCTCTGGCGATTTCCGCGGCCGATTTCGACCTGCCGATCACCGGGTCGTCCCAGATGATTTGTCGGGCGTAGAGGCGCGCCGACATGGCGCCGTCACTGACCAGTCCGCCGGGGCCGACGGTCGCCGACTGGTTCGTGGACGTGTATCCGCCGTCGAGAAAAATCTGAGGAAACAAACCGCTCTTGGCAATCTTGGCCTCGTGCTGGACGCTTTCAGTCGCAGCACGTTGAATCGCCAGGGTCTCGCTGCCGATTCGCGCCATCCGAAATACGTCCGCGAGCTCCAGCTCGGGCCGTAGCGGCCCCAGGCTGTCGGCTTCGAGGACTTCGGCACGACGAAGGACCGAAGGCTTGAACGCGATGCCAAGCGCCGCTGCCGTCGCCCCGTTGACCACCAGGCGTGGCCTCATCGACAAGCCGACGGACAAGGCCCCGGTGTCGCCTCCGCGTGCTATTTGGTCGATCCAGATCGCCAGGCGTCGGATTCGAGGCTGGTCGGACGACGGCACGTCAGTCGCCAGAGCACCGATTTCGACGTCCCCGGGACCGTCGAGGCTCCAGGCGGCAACGCCGCGTTCTTGCAGGCCGCCAATCAGCGATCGCCGCTGATCGATCGACAGGCGTGGAAGAGGGCCCAGAATCACGCCGCGAACATCGCTGTCGAGAGCCGCGACACAATCGGCCGGGGCGCCGCACGGGTGCACTGCCAAATCCGACGGTGGTGTCGAGGTCGTCTCATAGGCGGGATCGACGGCGACGACAGTTCGGCCCGCAGCCTGCACCGCTCGGAAGGCTGCCACCTCCACGTCAAGGCTCCGATCGACCCGCAGAAGCTCGAGACCCGGGTCGGGCGGTTGCCCCACTGCGAGAAGCGTAGGCCATTGGACAAAACCGCTGACAACCGGTTTAGGCAAAGACTCACGGCTCGCCGCCTCCCTCGTGCCGAGCCATCCGGTCACGAGGACCACGTCAACCGTGGGGTCATCCAGGGCGGCGTCGAGGGCCACAGCGGCCGAGTCCTGAGTCCAGCTGCCGGTGAAGGCGGGATCGCTGACGACCCGGATCTCAGTGCCCTCTCGAACGTGCTCGACAAGCTCGGCCTCGAGACCGGCTACCTCCTCGGCGGCGCCTGGCCGCCCGCCGTCTTCGACGACGGCAACGGTGAAGGTCGCGGCCCAGCTCGTACCCGCGCACAGGCCCACGACGACGATCTGTACTATCCGGCTCAGCATCGTCCGAACCGAACGACGGGAATCTCTCGCTGTCCCACCCACTGCCGTCCTCCTCGTTTTTCGGTCATCGCTTTCGCGAATCATACACGAAATGTAGCGGTCGGGCCTGAAGGGCGGTATCCCACCTTTGTGGTATGCCGCCCGCCCGACCAGTACCCAGTAACCAGTAGCCAGTAGCCAGTAGCCAGTGCCGCCCGCCCGCCCAGTAGCCAGTAGCCGGTGCCGTCTGCACAGGAAGGATCACGGTTCGGACACTGGGCTCCATGTGTCGTCCGGGTTGTAGCGCTCCATTGAACGGAAAAGCTCGAGGGTCTCTGGCCCGAGGTCCTTCTGGTAGACGATGCCGTTGTGGCTGACGATGAAGGTCATCACACCGGTCACCTCATAGTCAGAAGGCGCGGCAGCGAGTGCGAAACCACCAATCATGACATCGTCGACGACGAAGTCCATCTCCCCCATCGGCGCCGCCGAGCCCTGTCCTGTCAGGACCTTGAAGTAGTAGCCGTGGTATGGCGTGTAGCGTTCGGTGTAGCCCTCGGCGATGACGCGGGCAGCGGCCTCTCCGACGGGCCCCTCCCACGTTCCATCCTCGGTCTGCCAGGCCAGCCCGTCCCGGGTTCCGGGGGTGCTGATAATGGTCTGGGCGTATTGGTTGATCCGGGAATCACCGTGTTTCGTTTGAGCGTAGTCGTACTGGGCTTCGACGAAGCCGCGGCAGATCTCGATGGCGAGGAGCTCGTTTCTTCCGATGCGGCGGTAGAGCATCTCCTGGCGACCAGCCTTGGTGTCGAAGCGCCACTTGCCGTCTTCCTTCACGATCGGAATCGGCAGCGGCCAGTCATCGTAACCCACTTCCAGCGTCACGATCTCGGGGTGATCGGGGTTCCACACGAGCTGCGTTTTGATGCGCGCCTCGGCGGCAAACTCGGCGGCCTGATTTCTGTCGAGCACGGGGTCGCCGGTCTTCACCAGATCGATCCCGTCGGGCCCGAAGATCTCCATCATCGCCGCAGCGTCACCGTCTTCGGCGGCCTGGATGAGCGCCGCGCTCGCCGCCTCCACCGTCTCGAACACCCTCTGCTGCCCCGCAGCGACCACCTGCGGGATCACCACGAGGCTCCCGAGCAGGCACAGCGCAAACGCGATCCTTGCCGTATAAACGGACTTCATCCTTGCAGTCATCGCCGCCTCCCACCACCGCCCCTGGACCCGCCGCCGCCCCTCGAGCCCATGCTGGAGGCGCCGCGAGAGCTGTAAGAGCGTGCGCTGCTGCCGCTGTAGCGGGGGGAACCACCGCTGAAGGCGCTGCTCGACCGCGACGAGCCGCTCGAGGGCACGCTCCTGCTGCCGATCCGGTCCGCACCGGCGCTCGGTGATCTACCGCTCCCACCGAGGCTGGACGCACTCGGCGATCCAGACCGGCTGCCGGCGCCTGCGCCCGAGCGGTCCAGCGAACCCCCACTCAGCGTCGGACTGCGAGTGCCACCCTGCCGCCCGGCCTGCTGCTGACGGGCGCTCACCTGGCGGCCGGACAGCGAATCGCCGCGGGCGGTGCCACCAAACCTGTCGGCCGTAGCCCGGTCCGCGTAGGGCGTGCCCCCGCGATGCTTCGGGTCGTGCTGCCAGGTTCCACCGCCGCGGTCGCCTCGGTTACCTCCACCGCCGCGGTCGCCCCGGTCGATATTGCGGTCGCCTCGGTCGATATCGGTGTTTCGGTTGAAGTTGTTGTTGATGTCGATGTTGACATCGTTACTGCCCCATCCGCAACCGCAGCACGCACCACCGACGGCGGCGCCCCAGAAGAAGCCGACACTGAACGAAACAAAGGCGCCGCCGGCGTAGTAGGGAGGGTAATAAACAGGCGGATAGGGATAGACGGGCGGTGGGTAGACGTAGGTCGGGTTGTAGGACGGCACATAGATCACTTCCGGATCCGCGGGCTGCACCACGATCACCGTCTTTTGCTCGATGACCTTCGTTTCGACCACTTGTTGCTCGTTTGATTCCAGGGCGCCCTTGTCCTGGGCCTTCTTCCGCATCCGCTGGACCGCGTCCATGACATCACCCTGCTGAGTCAGAAAGGCATTACCGAGCTCGGTGGTCCACTGGATGTCGTTGGCGAGCCGTTCAACCGCCTCGGGAACAACCGCCATCGACTGGATGCTCGGGTCCCAGGGTTGCTCCGCCACAGCATCGGCCAACGCATCACCCTCGAGATCGGGGTTCTTCTTCATCCACTGCTGGAGCTGGATGATCTCGAGCGGGTAGGTCGAAGCGACCAGCACCTGTGCCAGGAGGTTGTCCGGGTAGAGTGCGATCGGAGCAACCAGCGAATCGAGCTGGTCCGGCGAGAGAAGTGCCGAGGTTTCTCCGACCTGTTCGGCGGACGTCTGGCCTTCGTCCTGAGCGGCGGTCGTGCCATGAACAGCGACGATAGAGAGCGCACAGCAGATCGCCACAACGAGCGACTGTTTTATTGATCCTCGTTTCATCGAACCTCCCTTGGACCGATTTCGAGGTCACTGAATTCAAATTTCCGGTTCTCGGGATTATCGCACGACGCGTGCCAATGTTTCGCGAGGACCACCACCATTCATCCCCGGCTGTTGATTATCAGCGAGATGTTCACGCGTTTTGCCCGTGTCCCCTGATTTGAGGTCTCCCGGTCATCGCTCTAGAGACCCATACATGAAATGTAGCGACTTGGTCTTGCAGGGTGGTATCCCACGTTCGTGGTATGCACCATCCGCCCGCCCAGTAGGCAGTGGCCAGTAGCCAGTCCCACCCACCTGCCCGGTGGCCTTCGGGAAAGTTGGGGGCCAAATAACACGAAGGTGGGATGGCGGTCTTCTCTGCGTGGGATTACACTGTGGCCAATGCCAGTACCAGTAGCAAGTTTTTTCTGCCGTCACTCCTGTGCTACGCCTCAAGAGTGCGAGAGGAGATTCCTATCCCTCAGGGGCTCTGGCGATGAAGGATGAGCAACTGACGAACTGCACGCGAAGGACGATGGCGACCGGCTCGGCGATCGCCGTGGCCTGAGAAGAAGGAGGAAGGGACAATGAAAGAAAAAGACCTCGCGTTCTGCTCACGTCGAAACATGTTGGCGGGCTCCGCGCTTTTCGTGGCCGGTGGGGTCGTCGCCCACGCCACAGGCACGAGTCCGAAGGAAGCGGTCGCAGCGCCCGACGCGCCACCGCTGCCGTGGCCGTGGGTCACGCTCGATCCCATGGAGGTCGGCAGAAGGGCTTACCGCAACTACTGGAAGGGGGGCTGCGGCCTGGCCACCTATCTGGCCTTCGTGAGTCTGCTCAAGGAGAAGGTCGGCTATCCCTGGACCACCCTCCCGGACATGATGATGATCCATGCCGCTTCCGGTTACGGCGGCCACGGCACGCTCTGTGGCACTCTCGGCGGCACCTCGCTCATCATCAACCTCGTGGCCTACGAGAAAGAGAATCTGGACTACAAGCAGATGATCGATCGGTTGTTCTGGTGGTACGCGGAGCAGGAATTTCCGACCGACAGATTCGACGACATCTCCGCCATGCCGGGACAGGTCAGAGCCAAGGCCATGTCACCGCTGTGCCACACCTCGGTCTCGAAGTGGACCGTCACGGCCGGCACCGAGGTGACGTCCAAAGCGAAGCTCGAGCGGTGCGCAAAAGTGGCGGGCGAGGTCTGCTACATCGCGACCATGGGTCTCAACGAATACTTCGGCGGCCGATGGACACCCCCGGCATGGAAGCCCTCCAAGCAGATCGAGCACTGCATCGAATGTCACAGCCCGGACACCATGGGACAGACCCTGGACGGTATGAACAACCAGCAGGGCCACATGGAGTGCCTGATGTGCCACGACGATCACACCATATAAACGGCGCGGACCTGGTGAATCACTGACACCCTAGGGAACACCATGGACTACTTCACCGGACAATATCTCGTGTGGGCGATGGCGCTGGGCGGCGTCAGTGCCCTGTCGCTGCCGCTCGGCTCCCTGGTCGGGCTGAACATTCGGCTCCGGCCTGTGTACATCTCTGTTCTGCAAGCCTTTGGTGCGGGTGCGCTGATCGCCGCACTGGCCGTCGAGCTCGTCGCTCCGACTGTGCTGGCTCTCGGAGACCCACACGGCGCCCACCATGGCGACCCACACGCCGCCTTCTACGCGCTCATCATTGGCGCCGTCATTGGCGGTATGCTTTACTTCTTTCTCGATCAGCTGGTCAACGCTCATGGCGGGTTTCTGCGCAAGACGACGACGAGCATTCAATACTTTCGTCTCCTCAAGAAAAAGCGTCAGCTGCTGCTTCTCGAGAAGCTTGCGCGGGTTGAGCTGCTGCAGAGCCTGTCTTCAGAGCACATCAACACACTCGTCGAGGCCGCGCGTCCGGTCGCCTGGCTTGACGGTGACGTCATTTACGGGGAAGGGGATGAACCCGACTGGTTGGTTTTCATCCTCGAAGGCCACGTCGAAGCCATGAGTGGCGACGGCACCCTCGGTGAGAGAGGCCCAGGAGAGGTTCTCGGGCTGGCGCTGGCGGAGACGGGCCTCACGGCGGTGGGAAAGACCGTCGCTCGGGGCCCTGTCAAGGGCGTTGCGGTCACCAAAGCGGACATCGATCTTCTTCGCGCTGAATCGCCAGAGTTCGATCAGGCCTGCCGGGACGAGGTCAAAGCGATCGTGGATTACGTTCGTGATCGTGTCGCCGGCAAACACGAGAGGAGCGTGCAGTGGCTCGATGATGCCGCTGCCTCCCTGCGAACTGCCTCCGAGATGCCCGATGCGACCGAGTTCCGAAAGGCGAAGGAAGAGCATTCGGGGGCGCCTCTCGCCATATGGCTCGGGATCTTGCTCGATGGCATCCCAGAGAGCTTCGTCATCGGCGCGGGTCTGCTCATGCTGTTGCGGGGGGTTGGTGATCTCGGCTCCATCACATTCGCGCAGGTGATCCCCTACACCCTGGTCGCCGGGTTGTTCCTTTCGAACTTTCCGGAAGCGCTCGCGAGCTCGGCCACGATGCGTCTTCAGGGCTGGAGCAAACGGCGGATATTCTGGCTGTGGACGTCGTTAATGGTGATCACTGTTGTCGGAGCGGGCTTCGGATTTTTTCTCGTGGAGTCGCTCGATCCGACGTGGGTCGTCTTCGCGGAAGGTGTGGCCTCCGGCGCGATGCTGACGATGATTGCCTCCGCAATGATCCCCGAGGCGGTTCATCTGGGAAACGCCAATGCAGTAGGGCTCAGCACCTTGGCCGGCTTCCTCGCCGCCATTTCGTTCAAGCTGCTCGAGTAGCCAGTGGCCAGTAGCCAGTAAGGGTCGCGTCCTGCGACAGGTTGACATCTAAGGTTGGACCGCCGCCAAACCGGATGAACGAGATGAAGAGAAGCGCCGGAGGCGCGACAGGTTCTTAGCCTGGGGCGTGAGCCCCAGGGTGAACACGGCAACAGAATGAAAGCCCCCGAAGGGGGCGACAGATATGTGTTGTGGCGTGAGCCGCAGGTATCACCGCGATATTTCTGTCGCCGCTCCGCGGCTTCCTCTCTATTTTCTCGTCCGTATCCTGGGGCTCACGCCCTAGGCTATGTATCTTTCGCCGCTCCGCGGCTCGCGTTCGAATGACAACTTTTCATCAGGACCTGACACCCTCCTCCACTGGGTACTGGGAACTGGGAACTGGGTACTGGAGGGGTGGGTAGGTGGGAAGTACCACGAAAGTGGAATTGCGCCACGTCGTCGCGCGGGTTACATTGCCTCAACGATCAAAAATTCGGCGGTACGATTTGCAGCGGCCGCCGATCGGGCACGGAGGTTGAGTCATGACGTTTGAAGTGTGGTTGATGATCGGGATCCTGGCGACCACGTTTGCGCTGCTGGTTTTCACCAAGGTGCCGCCGGCAGCGGTGTTTCTCGGCGCGCTGACCCTGACGATCACCTTCAGGCTCGCCCCCCTCGAGGCCAGTCTCAAGGGTTTCTCCAATCCGGGCGTGTTGACGATCGGCGCGCTTTTCATGGTGGCTGCGGGCATGTACAGCACCGGCGCGATCACCATGATCAGCGAAAAGCTCATCGGGCGTCCCAAGACCCTGCTCACCGCCCAGGCCAGGATCCTGCCTCCGGTGGCCTTCGGAAGCGCCTTTCTGAACAACACGCCGCTGGTGGCGATGATGATTCCGGTCATCCGCGATCTTGCGAAGTCGTGCCGTTTGCCGGCGACCAGGCTCTATATCCCTCTGAGCTATTCGTCCATCCTCGGTGGCACTTGCACCCTGATCGGTACCGCCACCAATCTGGTGGTCGCGGGGATGGTGCTCGATACGCTCAAGCGAGGCGGCGAAAACCTGCCCCCGATGCGGGAGATCGCTATGTTCGATCTGGCCTGGGTCGGTGTGCCGATCACGGTGGCCGGCATTCTCTTCATTATGCTGACGAGTCGATGGTTGCTCCCTGATTCCCGCGAAGTGGAGACGGACCGGTCGGTTCGCCGCCTCTTCGGCGCCGAGTTTCGGGTTCGGGGAGGCTCCTCTTTGGTGGGTCGGAGGTTGGCGGACACCGGTCTGCTCGACTCTCCCGACTACGAGCTGACGGCCCTCACCGATCAATCGGACAATGAGAAACCCACCGCACCCGAAACGGTGCTGGAGGCCGGCGACGTTTTACGGTTCTCGACCGTGTCGGACGCGTTGCCCGATCTGTGGCGATTCGAGGGGCTTGAATCGAATATCGAGTCGGGTCGTCTGGGTAAGGAGCGATACCGACACACCCTGGTCGAGGCGGCGTTCTCGCGCAGGAGCTCGTTCGTCGGCCGGGAGATCGGGACGGTTGACCCGGACAGCCCATACAAGGCGAATGTCATCGCAGCTTCGCGCGGCGGCAGACCGCTGCCAGGTCAGATGCGCGGCACGGTGGTTCAGGCGGGAGACATTGTCGTTGCCGAGGTCGACAGCGAGTTCTTCTACGAAAACCGGAACGAGACGGAGTTCTCGATGACCCGGCGCATCACCGAGGAGCACATCCAGCGGCGTGACAAGGCCGCAGGGGCAACCCTGATCACCGTCGCGATGGTGGTGGTGGTCTCGATGGGGTGGATGAGTATGCTCAACGCGGCCCTGTTGGCCAGTGGCCTGCTGATCCTGAGCGGGTGCCTGCCGCTGAAGAGGGCCGGTGCGAGCATCGATTTCTCGACCTTGGTGGTGATCGCGAGCGCGATCGGTATCGAGTCGGCGGTCAGTGCCACCGGTCTGTCGTCGATCATCGCGAGAGGGTTAGGCGCGATCGGCGGCGATAACCCGATGATCGCGTTGATCGCCATCTTCGTCGGCTGCATCATCATGGACACCCTCATCACCAACGTTGCTTCGGCGGCCTTCATGTACCCCATCGCACTGGTCCTGGCCGGCAGCCTCGGGGTGAGCTTCATGCCCTTTGCCGTGACCCTGATGGTCGGCGCATCCTGCAGCTTCATTTCACCGATGGGATATCAAACAAACCTGATGGTCTACGGCCCGGGGAAATACGGGTTCATCGATTACGTAAAGATCGGTGTGCCACTGACGGTGTTGGTCGGCATCATCACCGTGATCCTTACGCCGATCGTTTTCCCTTTCTGATTTCACTCCAAGGCCATGTACTACGAAGATGGTATGGCGGCTCTCTCTGCCAGGGATTATGCTATGACCAATGCTAGCAAC
>JAIVTZ010000058.1:0-10310 GCA_049188105.1 Deltaproteobacteria bacterium
AACCGAGGTGCCTCGATGATTCGAGTGGGTTCTTTCGCTCGAAGGACGGACACCGGCGGCTCGCGACGAAACCCGGTGAGATATTCGGCCTACGGCAGCACGATGGCGTGCGCCTCGCGAACGAAAAATGCCTTGCACTCGTCCCAGTCGAAGGGTTCGAGCATTCTCGGCATGGGTTCGGATTCCGCATCCTCGAAGTAGGTGAGGCTCTTGAGGACGTGATAAGCGTTGCTCCTCCCCTCGCCGTATTTCTGTGGAAGCCAGTGGAAGCACTCTTCGAGCGAGAGGCCTCCGCGGAGAATGACGTACAGATCGATGAAATCCTTGCGGCTGCCCCGGCCCGAGATCGCCGCCAGCTTCATCAGGGCGATGTCCCGCAGGTCGGCAAGGTTGAAGAACGCGTAGGGCCGTCCGGGGAACAGAAACGGGTCGGGTACGGAGAAGAACGAAACCTTGGTCTGGGAGACGATCGCGGTCAGGGTGCGGTCGTCCTCCTGGAGCATTTCGACCTCGCCGACCAGACAAAGAACCTCGTGGAGCCGGTTCACGTCCATTGGGTCGACGCGGAAGAAGTCAAAATCCTCGGAGATACGGTGACCCATCTGCAGCGCCAGCCCGGTGCCACCGGCCAGCGTCCATCCCTCGAGATGTGGACTCTTCAGCGACTCGAGCTTCGCCAGGAGGTCGCGGCTTCCTCGCGGGAGTACTTTCTCGTGCATGTCATTCCTTCTCTGGAGAGAATCTGCTGCCAGAATACGCGGGTTCGTTCAGATGAGAAGCGGGCTCCGCTGACGTGACGCAGAAAGGTGTCCCTTCCCATGTGCCCGACCAGATGGTGGACGTCTTCAAGATTGCCGTACTCCAGCACCCGCTCCACGACCCACCCCGGGTTTTCCTTCAGGTGGCGGACGGTGAGGTCCTGATCCCAGAACAAACGCCGCAGCTTTTCGACGACATCGGATTCTTTCGGACGAGTTTCTCTCCTCTTCTTTGGCTCCAACCGCACAACGAGCTCGCAATCGAGGGCGGTCGCCAGCTTGCGGAGGGTGTAGACCTCGAAGCGCGTCCAGCCGTTCTCATACCGCGACAAGGTTGCCGGAGAGGTGTCCACCCGTCGGGCGACCTGAGCGAGCGAAAGGCCCAACTCCTTGCGCCGCGCACCGAGCTGGCGAGATATATTCGTGGCGCTATTCATATTATTATCATACATGATAATAGGTAAAAATACAATGAAATAAAGCGTTCCCGGCCCCCCGCCCTCCAGGTGCCGGATTCCAGATTCCGGACACCAGATCCGCCCGCTCACCCGTTTCACCTGTCAGATATCTGGCATCTGACTCATCTGGCATCTGCTATCTGGGTGAGTGGGCCTTACCAGCCTTTCACGGGGCGCCACTCGTCGACCACCTCGGTGCCTCGAAGGACGTGGTAGCTCTCGAAGCAGGCGGTGGCAAGACAGGAGTGATTGGGGACGATGCGGATGCGCGTGCCGGGACGGAGGGCCTCGACCCCAGGGCCTGAGAGGGCGCCGTGCTCCTGGGTCAGGGTGGCGACCCGCAGGCCGGGGAGGGGGTGTTGGTCTTCGAGCGCGACCGGCATGCCGAAGCCGCACTCGGGGTCGACATGGATGGGCCCGGGGTCCTTGCTGAGGGCGAGGGCGCCCGCGTCGATCGCGGCACGGCCGTGCTCCGGATGCACGCTGATGACCGTGGCCAGGACCGAGAAGGCGATCTCGTCGATCTCGCAGCTTCCGATCGCGGCCTGGAAAAAATCATAGAAGAGGTAGTTGCCGGGGCGGGCCTCGGTGATGCCGGTGAGGTCGTCGATCGCGCGCATGGTGGGGGTGGCGCCGACGCTGACCTCGCGAAACTCCAAACCCAGGTCTCTCAGCTCGGCTGCGAGGGTAGCCATGACATTGCGTTCCTCACACGCGGTCATAAAGGCCTCGGAGCGGTTGCGCGTCCGGTAGGAGTGGCCGGCGTGGGTGAGCAGACCGCGAAAGTCGATGACTGCGGACTCGGCGAGACGTCGCGCGAGGGCCCGGGTCGTCTCGGACTCGGGATCGACGCCGGAGCGGCCTCCGCCGCAGTCGATCTCGAGAAAGACCGGCAGGATGGTGCTCCGAGATGCGGCCGTCTCTTCGACGGCGCGAACGGTGTCGGGGTGGTCGACGAGGAGGTTGAGGGCGTCGATCTCGTCATTGAGGTCGGCGGCCTCGGCGATCTTCTGCGGGGCGATCGGGACCGCATAGGTGATATCGGTGAATCCCTCAGCGGCGAAGGCACGGGCCTCGGCAAGGGTGGAGACTGTGATGCCTCCGAATGCGTCCGCGGTTTGGATCCGCGCCGCCTCTACACACTTGTGGGTCTTGACGTGGGGCCGGAGACGAACTCCGAGGCGCCGCGCCTTGTCGGCCATCCGTGCCGCGTTGCGCTCGAGACGATCGAGATCGACCAACGCGCACGGCGTCGAGAGATCGTCAATCAACACGCCGACAGGGTAGCACCGGATGAACCACAGAGACACAGAGGCACAGAGGAATCACAGAGAACATCGCAAACACGAAGACACAAAGACACGAAGAGCCTTTTTCCGACGTGATGCGGCTGTGCCGGAGATTGACGGCTGAAACGTCGGCGATCTGATGATCGCCGACTACCGGTGGGAAGCCCGCCTGCTCCGAACGCGAGCGTTCGTCACAGCCGGCCTTCCCACCGGCCGACGCGCCAAGGGCGCGTCGGATCCGCCTGCCCTTTCTCATTTTTGGAAGCGGGGCCTTCCATCCGTCAACAAGGGATGAGGAGTGGCGAGGCCTGCGCTCCCTGAGCGCAGGCCGCTGGACCGGTCCACCGCAACGAACGCTTGCGTTCGGCGCGGCGGACCGGCCCAGCGGTCCTTGGCCGTCGTCCGGCGGCCAGGACCTCGCCACGGGACAGATTCTCCCTGTCCGCTCTCTGCGTCTCTGCGTTGAGAAGGGGATTGGTCCGCGTTGTGATGTCTTCGTGCCTTCGTGTCTTCGTGTTTGCGATGTGGATGGCTCTGTGCCTTCTCTGTGCCTCTGTGACTCTGTGGTTATGCCTATTTCCCAACGTACTGCGCGCGGAGCTCCCGGCGCATGAGCTTGTTCGAGGCGGTTCGGGGGAGGGCGTCGACGATCACGAGATCGTGGATCTTGAACAGGGGGTTGAGCTCCTCGGCCAGGGATTTCCCGAGCTCGCCCCGCAATTCCGCGACATCGGCGCCTTCGTTCAGCACCGCGAAGATCACCAATCGCTCCGCCCCTTCGCCCTCCGGCTGGACTGCCACCGCAGCCGACTCGAAGACCGCCTGGTGGCGCTCGAGGACCCGCTCGAGCTCGAGCGACGAGACCTTGATGCCGCCGAGGTTCATGGTGTCGTCGGCGCGGCCCTGGGCCCGGAAGTAGCCGCCGGGCAGGCGCTCCACCTGGTCGCCGTGGCGGCGCAGCACCTCGCCGGCCGGCCCCGGCGGACAGTCGGCATAGTAGACGGCATCATGGTCGCGGTTGAGGAGCTCCTGCGAAAGACCGATCGCCGGCGGCACGAGGAAGAGCTCGCCCTCCTCGCCGTCGGCCACCGGGAGGCCCTCGTCGTCGAGAACCACCACATCGAGCCCCAGTGCCGGAGTCGAGAAGGTGGCGGGTGAGGCGGGCTGCACGACCGTGCCGGTGAGGTGGCCGCCGCCGATCTCGGTTCCTCCGCAGTACTCGATGACCGGCGCGCGGTAGCCGGCGCGGCTCATCAGCCACAGGTAGTCGCGGCGGTTGGACGGCTCGCCGGTTGACGAAAAGGTGCGGATCATCGACCAGTCGATGCCATTGCAGGCCCCGGAGTCCTTCCATGCCCGCACCAGCGACGGCACGACCCCGAGCATGCTGACCCCGGCCCGGCGCACGAAGTCGGTGAAGCCGCGGCCCGATGGGAGGCCTTCATAAAGGGCGATGCAGGCGCGGTTGATGAGCGTGGCGTAGATCAGCCACGGCCCCATCATCCAGCCGATGTTGGTCGGCCATGCAACAACGTCCCCGGGCCGGATATCCTGGTGGAAGTGGCCGTCCATGGCGGCCTTGATCGGCGTCAGGTGGGTCCAGGGGATGGCCTTGGGGTCGCCGGTGGTGCCGGAGGAGAAGAGAATGTTGGTCACGGCGTACGGGTCGGCGCCCGCTGCGTCGAAGGTGGCGTCGTCGCCAAGAAACTCGTGCCACATCAGATCGCCCGATCGGAGGTTGATGGGCTCGCGCCCGCTTTCGGCGATGACGATCGCCCTCGCGGCACCCGCATCGCGGACCTTGTCATACAGCGCGATGTCCCGCCCGCCGCGTCTGAATCGGTCGACCGTGATGATGCCGGCGGCATCCGCGATCTCGAGTCGGCGTCGGACCTCGGGCGGCGCGAAGCTGTCGGCGATCGAGACCACGGTGCAGCCGGCTCGGATGATGCCGAGGTAGGCGGCGACGCACTCGAGGTTCATGGGCATGTAGAGCGCGATGGCCTCGCCGGCGGAGAATCCCTGGGCGACGAGCCCGTTGGCCACCCGGTTGACCAGCTCTTCGAGCTCGCCGTAGGTGACGGTCTCCACCGTGTCACTGCCCTCCCGTCCGACGGCCACCGCGATCGTGCAGTCGGACGGTTTGAAGCAGCTCGAGACGATGTCGAGCTCGGCCCCGGGGAGCCAACGTGGCTGAGTGGGCCCGTCGGAGAGGTCGAGAATGAGTTCCGGACGGCGCACGAAATCGATACCGAGTCGTTCGATTGCCCGCTGCCAGAACTCGGGACGGTTGGCGGTCGACCAACGATGAAGCTCCGCGTAGTCGTCGATCCCGACCTCGCCCATTAACCAGCCGACATTGGACTCCTCGAGCCGTTCGCGGTCGGGAACCCACACCGGAGGAGGCGGAAGAGCGGGATCGCGACTGCCGAAGATCTCGTGAAAGCGAACCCACTGGTCGTTGAAGGGAGGAACGGGCGGTTGGCGCACCTCAGCTACGTACTCTTGCCACCGTTCGGCCTGGGGATCCTCGCTCATATCAGCTCGGTGCAACATTTTCGTCAATGGAGGAATTCCGTCCCGCGGTCAAGGTCCTAACGTCGTGATTCTGGCCGCTCGACCCGGACCAGGTCGTCTGCCGGCAAGATCTCGAGCAGGCGATCGACGGCGGCATTCACGCTCTCCGCGTCGGCTGCCTCCATCGTGATCCACACGCGGTGATCCTCCCCCTCGGATCGGGGATAGCTCCCGATCTTGACCTCCGGGGATGCCTCGTCCACGGCGGCAAGGCAATCCGCGATCGCACTCTCGTCGGCGCTCAGGTAGAGATCGGCCCGGTGCCTGGGAGACCCGTCGAGCTCCCCGCGGAGGGCTTCGATCTTGGCCGCGAAGAGACGGGGTATGCCCGGGAAGATGTAGATGTTGTGAAACGCCACCAGTGGTATCAGCCCGTCGTTGGAGTAGATGAGCCGGCTCCCGGCGGGGATATCCGCTATCCGCAGCGCCGCCTCGGTGAAGCGCTCTCCCCACCACGCGCGAATCATCTCCACCAACTCGGGGTGGCGCTCGACGCCGACGCCGAAGGCCGTCGCAATGGCAGCTACCGTGCGGTCGTCGTGGGTGGGCCCGACGCCGCCCGATGTGATCACCGCGTCGTACCGCTCGGAGCACATGCGGACCTCGGCGATGATGTCCTCCTCATCGTCGCCGATATACGAGATGTGGCGCAGCTCGACGCCGATGTCGGCAAACAGATCGATCAGCGGGGCAGTGTTGGCCTCGCGGACCTTTCCGGAGAGGATCTCGTCACCGATGATGATGGCAGCGGCGGTCGTCATTGGGGGAGAGTATAGCCTTCTCGAATTCGGAATTCGGAATTCGGAATTCGGAATGCTCGCCCTCCATCCGCCGTGAGGTATGGCGGAGGGGTCTGGTGATGTCAACTACGGGTTGACAAATGACAACCTACGGTTTACATTGAGGTTGTGATACGAACGTGGCGGCACAAGGGTCTCCGTGAGCTGTTCGAGACCGGTAAGAGCAGGCGAGTGCGTCCAGATCTTCAGAATCGCGCTTTGATCGTGCTCGACGCTCTCGAGGCAGCCACCAAACCGTCGGATCTCAATGTGCCGGGATTCGCCTTCCACAAGTTGCGGGGCCGGCGCCCGGAACGCTATTCGATCCATGTCAACGGCCCATGGTGCATCACATTCGAGTTTCATGATGGGGAGGCTCGTCGGGTGGAATTGGAGCAGTACCACTGAACGTCGAGTGGAACAGGAGATGAGGAGCATTTTGATGGCTGGAAAATTTCGGAGAGAACCAAGTCACCCGGGCACCCTGCTGCGGGAAGTTGTATTGCCGGCCATGAGGGTGAGTGTGGCGGAGGCGGCAAGGGAGCTGGGCGTCAGCCGTCAGCAGTTGTACAAGATTCTCCGCAATGAGCGGGCGGTCACCGCAGAGATGGCGACGAGACTGGGCAGGTACTGCGGTAACGGACCCGAGTTGTGGCTCAACATGCAGAGCAACTTTGATCTGTGGCATGTAGAGCACGACCTTGCGGAAGAACTCGAACGAATTCCTACCCGGGCAGCTGTCTAGAAAAGCTCGCCGCCGAAGAGGCGGCCGTGGAAGAAGGCGAGCGCGGCAAAGACCGCGATGCCGATGACGGCGAGAGGGAATGACAACTCGTCGACGGCGAGGCGGTTGCGGCCGCGGAGGATGGCGCCGAAGGGCAGCACCGACGTCTGTTTGCAAAAATTCGTGAAATCTTCGCCTTTCTGACGCTTCAATCGGGCGTCCATCTGGTAGGCGCCGACGACTCCCACGACAACGAACGAACCGAAGAAGGCCACATCGCCGAGGGT
The DNA here is from genome assembly GCA_049188105.1 of Deltaproteobacteria bacterium. GTDB lineage: Bacteria > Acidobacteriota > Thermoanaerobaculia > Thermoanaerobaculales > Sulfomarinibacteraceae > Sulfomarinibacter. The sequence continues at coordinate 6,873 of JAIVTZ010000058.1, forward strand.
GCCGTTGGCGAGCAGGTGGGCGAGCCCCCACAGAGCGAGGGCCATGTTCATCGGGTGGCGGGTGATGCGGAGCACGCCGCGGGCCTCGTTCTTGGCCGGCACCATGCTGGCCGGGCTCGGCGTCGCCAACGATTGAAAGAAGAGAAGCAGGCCGAAGAGGACCAGCAGAGCGGCCATGATGCGCTCGGGCCACCAGGGCAGCTCCCACAGCACCGGACCGAGGTGGCGGTTTTGCCACCACAGGACTGCAGCGGGACCGAGAGTGAGGAACGCCACCAGCGAGTAAAGACCGCGAAACGGCCATTGGCCGAGCTTGTCCACCAGACCCTGGCGGACGGCGCCGTGCGACAGGCCGAGGTGGGTCACCACGAAGAGGACCGAGAACACGACGATGAGGGTGAGGATCATGCACGGGAGTATAGCGTTAGCGGATTTCGGAATTCGGAATTCGGAATTCGGAATTCGGAATGCCCGCCCGCTCTCGGGCAGCGAGTGGGGAAAGCCGGGCTACGCCCGATCGATTGGAAACGCGAGGACGTCCGCGATGTCGCGGGTTCCGGCGGCCAGCATGACTAGCCGGTCGACTCCCAGCGCGACTCCGGCGCAGTCGGGGAGACCGTGCTCGAGGGCGGCCAGGAGATGTACGTCGATCGGCGGCTCGGGCAGCCCGGCGAGCCGCCGGGCCTCGATGTCGGATTCGAAGCGCCGTCGCTGCTCGGCGGGGTCGGTGAGCTCGTGGTAGCCGTTGGCCAGCTCGATGCCCTCGACGTAGACCTCGAAACGTTCGGCGAGCGGAGGGTCTCCGGGACGGACGCGGGCCAGAGCCGCCTGGTCGGCGGGCCAGTCGTGGACGAAGCTCGGCCGGCCGTGACCCAGATGAGGCTCGAGCGCGTGGCTGAGCAGCAGGTCCAGCCATCCGTTGCGATCATCCCCGAGATCCGGCGCCTCGCCCGACAGGAGGTCTCGGGCTCGGGATCCGAGCTCCGCCGCCGATGCCCGCAGAGGATCGATCCCGGCGTGGCGCTCGAACGCTTCGGCGTAGGTCAGCCGTTCCCCGGTATCGGCTCCGAGGATCGAGTTCAGGAGCTCGTCGATCTCGTCCATCAGCGCGTGATGGTCCCAGCCCGGGCGATACCACTCGAGGATCGTGAACTCGGGGTTGTGCCGATTGCCCGCCTCGCCGTTCCGGATCGCCCTGCAGATCTGGTAGATCGGCCCGCTGCCGGCGGCGAGCAGCCGCTTCATGGCGAACTCCGGGGAGGTCTGAAGGAAGAGGTCGCGTCCCCCGTCGGCGCCGGGGCCGCGGTACCTACAGCTCAGGGCCTGGAGGTGGAGGTCGGTGACCGGCGCCGAGGCGAGCAGGGGAGTCTCCACCTCGAGGACCTCGCGCTCGGCGAAGAACGCGCGGATCCGGGCCAGAATCTCGGCGCGGAGGCGGAGAGCTTTCATCGAGGCCGTCGGGCGCCAGTCGTCTCTTCCCGAGGTCATCGTAGCGTCCCGGTGGGCAGAGTTTTGAGTTTTGAGTTTTGAGTTTTGAGTTGCGACCCGCCCGGACGGCAGCCGGGACGGCTGCCCCACAAGACATCCTGAGAGCTTTGTGGGGCAGGCGTCTCGCCTGCCAGAAGAAGGGACGGAAATTCCGAATTCCGAATTCCGAATTCCGAATTCGTCACCGCCGCGATCCTAGGCCCTGGAAACATACTCCCCGGTCCTCGTATCGACCTTGATCTTCTCGCCGATCTGGATGAAGAGGGGAACCCGAACCACCGCTCCGGTCTCCAGCGTTGCCGGTTTATTGCCGCCGCCGGAGGTGTCGCCCTTGACGCCGGGATCGGTTTCCGTGATTTCGAGGTACACGAAGTTGGGCGGCGTGACGACGATCGGGTTGCCCTCCCACAGGGTGACGAGGCAGAGATCCTCTTCCTTGAGCCACTTCTGCATATCGCCGATCGCGGCCGTATCGGCCTCCACCTGCTCATAGGTGTTCTGGTCCATGAACGTCCAGGTGTGGCCGTCGGTGAAGAGGTACTGCATTTCTGTTTCCATCACGTTGGCACCGTCGAAGGACTCCGAGGCCTTGATGGTCCTCTCGTTGACCCGTCCGGTCTTGAGGTTCTTGTACTTGACCTTGGTGAAGGCCTGGCCCTTGCCGGGCTTGACGACGTCGGTGCCGACGATGACGCACGGGTCGCGGTCGACCAGGATCTTGAGCCCAACCTTGACCTGATTCAAATTATAAGTAGCCATTTCGAATTCTCTCCCCGCTTGCGCTGATCGTACCGAAGCTGCGAGACTGCGCTCCGTGGCGACTGTCGAAAAGGCACCCTGGCCGGCCGGCGCGTGGAGGCAACTCCTTGCCGATGCGGTGAGTGACCTGGACGAGCTGCTCGCGCTGCTTGACCTCGATACCTCATGCGTCGGCGAGCACGCCGACGCCTTGCGCTCCGCCCACAGCTTCGCGCTCAGGGTACCACGAGGTTTCATCGGGCGCATGCGGCGAGGAGATCCGGACGACCCGCTCCTCCGTCAGGTGCTGCCGATCGATCGAGAGATGATCCCGGTGGGAGGGTTCACCACCGATCCGGTGGGCGAGTTGGCACGACCGCCGTCCGATGGCGTGCTCCACAAGTACCACGGCCGCGCCCTGGTGATGGTGACCGGCGCCTGCGCCGTTCACTGCCGCTACTGCTTCAGGCGGCACTTCCCGTATGTCGACCATGCCGCTGCGGGGGCAGGCTTCGAAGCTTCGATCGCACGGATCACCGCCGATCCGGGGATCACCGAGGTCATTCTGTCGGGCGGCGATCCGTTGACGGTTCCCGATCTTCGTCTCGAGGGGCTCGCGCGGTCGCTGGCCGCGATACCCCACGTTCGTCGCCTGCGGATCCACACCCGACTCCCGATCGTGCTGCCGCAAAGGGTTGACGCGGACCTGGCCAGGTGGCTTGGCGGCCTCGGGGTGCCGGTGGTCGTGGTCGTGCACGCCAACCACGCTAACGAGATCGACTCGGACGTCCGGCGAGCCCTGGCCGCACTCGACGCCACAGGCGTGACCCTCCTCAACCAGGCGGTGCTGCTGGCGGGAGTCAACGATTCGGCCGATGCCCTCGCCGACCTCAGCGACACGCTTTTTGACGCCGGCGTGCTGCCCTACTACCTCCACATGCTCGACCCGGTGGAGGGGGCTGCCCACTTCGAGGTATCTGAGAAAAACGCGAGGCTCCTTCACACCGAGCTGATCGCCCGCCTCCCCGGCTACCTCGTTCCACGTCTGGTCCGGGAGGTGGAGGGAGCCCCCGCTAAGGAGCCTGTCCGAGTATGAGGCGCGACCGCGTTACGAGCGCCGCGGCGCCAGATGCTGCGGCGCCGTGACGAAGTCGATCTTCCTCGATCGTCGAGGAGCGGCAACGCAGCAGATGGCGCCGCGGCGCCGTAACC
>JAIVTZ010000059.1:0-10280 GCA_049188105.1 Deltaproteobacteria bacterium
GACGCGGCGGTACACATTTGGTATTGGGGCTCACGCCCCAGGCTATGAATCTGCCGCGCCTTCGGCGCTCATAGGGGAATCACGTTGGGCGTGTCGCCAGCCGCGAAGCGGCGGCAGACACTTAGCCTGGGGCGTGAGCCCCAGGAAAGGCGCACGAAAAAAATCCGAGCCGCGAAGCGGCGACAGACAAAGCCTCTACCGCGAGCGCGTAACGCCGATGCGTGGGCAGAGGTCTGCGAGCGGGCATCCCGTGCACCGGGGTGAGGTCGGGTGGCAGCGATTCTGCCCGAAGGTCACCAGCAGGTCGTTGATGGGAACCCACAGATCGCGCGGCAGTACCTCCATCAGGGCACGCTCGGTCTGCTCGGGCGTTTTCGTCGACACCATCCCGAGCCGGTTGGAAATGCGGTGGACGTGGGTGTCGACGCAGATCGCGGGAATGCCGAAACCGAGCCCGAGCACCAGGTTGGCGGTCTTGCGTCCGACCCCCGGCATGGCCAGTAGATCGGCCTCGCTCGCGGGCACCTCATCATCGAAGTCGTCGCGGATGATCCTGCCGATCTCCTTGAGCTGAGCGGCCTTGGTGTTATAAAAGCCCGCCGGGTAGATGGCGCGGGCGATCCGCTCCTCCTCGAGCTTCGCCAAACGGTCGGGGGTCGGAGCGATCTCGAAGAGCCGCCGGCTCGCCTCGGCCGTCACCTCGTCCTTGGTGCGAAGGGAAATCACGCAGGCGACCAGGAGCCGGAACGGCGAACGCGACGTCTCTTGTTCCTCAACCAGCGTGGTAACCCTGCACGAGCGGCGGAAATCTTCGAGCCGCCTCACCAGCTCGCGAACCCGGGATGCATTCCATCCTGCGGTCATCGATCTCCTTTCGAGAGCATGACGAGTGCTGCGGCGCCGACCGCGGCGCCCAGGAGACCGGGTTCCCAGCGCACTGCCAGGGCGCCGGTCGTCCGCGCCCACTCGGCGCTCAGTTGCACCAACGGTCCGATGGCCAGCGCCGCCACCGCTCCCCGGCGGCTGGCCCCGCTCCACCCCAGGCCCAGGACCATCACCGGCAGCAGCGCCGCGGTGAACGTCCCCCAACCGAGCACGCCGAGCAGGGCCACTGGCCGGTTCGAGAGGAGGGCGAGGGCGGCGGCGGCGAAGCCGGCGCCAAGGGTGGCGAACCGCGCCGGCCCAAGGCCCGGCGCGGGGGTTCGGCCGAGCGCCTGCGGAAGGTCCCGGGTGACGGCCGCCGCCACCAGGTTGAGGAGTGAGGCCGCGGTCGACATTACGGCCGCGACCACCGCCACCGCGGCAATGATAATGAATACCCGAGAGCCCGTGCTCGCCAACAGCACCGGTGCAAGCTGGTCGGGGCTGTATAACGTCAGCTCGCCCCGGAGCCACAGCGCCGTTCCCCCGAGGCCGACGCCGACCCACACCGTGAGCACCGCGAGCAGGGCGCCGGTCATCACCGCCGGCAGCCAGCGCAGGCTTTCCCGGTCGCGCAGCAGCAGGAACTTCTGCAGATAGTGGGGCTGGGCGCAGGTGCCGAGGGCAAAGAGCAGGAAGAGCCCGATGGAGGCAGTCGGCCCCGGCCCCCCCCACGGGTCGAGCAGCTCGGGCCGAAGCTCGGCGATGGTCGCGACGGCCTGGCGTGGTCCCCCCGCCCGGGCGAGCGCGAAGATCGCGAGGGCGACGGCGGCTGCGGCCATGATGACGCCCTGGGCCGCCTCCGCCAGGATTCCGGTGCGCATCCCCCCTGCGGCGGAGTACAGCACCGTGGCCGCGACCGCCGCCCCGGCCACCAGCCACCCGGGAACGCCGAGCAGCACCTCGCCGGCGATCGCCGCGCCCTTGACCTGGACCGCCAAGGTGGCGACGGCGCCCACCGCCACTGCCAGCGCGGTCAATCCCCGCGGCCATCCTTCACCGAAGCGCGCCGCCACCAGGTCCGGGATCGTCAGACAGTCGTGGCGCCGGGCCAGCGACACCACCCGCTCGCCCACAGCCCAGCACTGGAGGGCGCCGGTGAGCGGCGCCGAAAAGATGATCCACAGGCTGGCGGCGCCGACCGCGGCAAAGTATCCGGGCCCGCCGACAAAAACAAAGGCCGAGAGCCCGGCGGCGGTGCCGCCGATGCCGGCGAGCACCGGCCCGACGGTGCGCGACGCGGTGAAAAACGCCCGTGCGGATCTGGTGTGACGCCAACCCCAAAAGGCAAACGCAGCGATAGCGGAGGCGAGCACAAGCCAGAGGATCACCGGATATCTCGATCTGCGGGAAAGGTGAGCGCGTAGACGATCGGCACGATCGGCGCGAGTAGGGCCATGAACGCGAGCTGGAGATAAAGACCGGTCGCGCCGCCGGGTGTCTTCCCCAGGAGGAACAGGAGAACGGCGAGGAGTGCGATGAGAATCGCAGACAGCGCTGTTGCCAGACGGCGGTCCGGGGCTCGCCCGCGAACCGCGCCGACGCACGCCGCGCCGATGCACGATACGGCGACGACCGCCGCCACCCGGGGCAGATCGAGGGCGGAGGCGGTGAGCCATCCGGCGACCAACAGCAGGACCGAGACCGGAACGAGGCGGCGCATCGCACGATAATGGAGTGTCTGACCGTGCGGGTCAACCGGGAGGGAAATTTCGAATTTCGAATTTCGAATTTCGAATTTTCCGCTCATCCGGCTTCGCCCTTTGGGCTACGCCGTGACAAGCCCACTCCATCCAGTTTTGAGTTCTTAGTTTTGAGTTTTGAGTTACTCGCGCCCTTCCGACTTGGCCCTTCCGGCTTCGCCGTGACCTGGGCGGGCGCGGTGACGCGCCTTCGCCAGCGCGAAGCTCATGGCCTCCTCCTGCGGATGAGGCCTGAACTCACTGCGCTGCCGTCGGCGGGCTGACGCCCCAGGCTATGAGTCTGTCGCGCCTTCGGCGCTCGATCGCCTGCCGCCGAAACGGCAGTGCGATGCGTCAGGCCGACGCCGGGTCGGCGGTGTCGTTCTTCCTTCGAGCGCCGCGACGTTTGACGGGCGGGAAATCTCGGTGGTAGGGTATGCGTTCTGTAATGTAGACCCCGTTTCGGGCACGTGCTCGCGGCGGATAGGAGGATCTATGGCACCCAATGGACGACATGTATTTACCTCGGAGTCGGTGACCGAAGGCCATCCCGACAAGATCGCAGACCAGATCTCGGACGCCGTCCTCGACGCGGTCCTGGCCGAAGATACGAACGGTCGCGTGGCCTGCGAAACTCTGGTCACCACCGGTCTCGCCTTCATCGCCGGCGAGATCACGACCAAAATCTACGTGGATTTCCCGGCCATCGTGCGCGAAACGATCCGCGAGATCGGCTACACACGAGCCAAGTTCGGTTTCGACTATGAGACCTGCGCGGTGATTTCTTCGATCGATCCCCAATCCCCCGATATCGCCCTGGGGGTCAACCCCGGCGGCGCCGGCGACCAGGGTCTGATGTTCGGTTACGCAACCGACGAAACAGCTGAGCTCATGCCGATGCCTCTCATGATGGCCCACCAGCTGACCCGTCGTCTGAGCTTGGCGCGACGCAACGGGGAGATCGGGTGGCTGCGTCCGGACGGCAAGTCGCAGGTGTCGATCGAGTACGAGGGTAGCTCCCCGAAGAGGATCGAGGCGGTGGTGATCTCGTGCCAGCACTCGGAATCGGTGAGCACCGATGATCTGAGAAACGACGTTCGGGAGCAGATCATCAACGCCACCTTGCCCGGAGAGATGATTGACGACGAGACGAAGATCCACATCAATCCCACCGGGCGCTTTGTGATCGGCGGGCCGCAGGGGGACTGCGGGCTGACGGGACGAAAGATCATCGTCGACACCTACGGTGGAGTCGGCTCCCACGGAGGGGGTGCGTTCTCGGGCAAGGATCCGTCGAAGGTCGACCGCTCGGCCTCGTACATGGCGCGGCACGTGGCCAAGAACATCGTCGCCTCCGGGCTCGCGCATCGCGCCGAGGTTCAGCTCGCATACGCGATCGGGGTGGTCGATCCGGTGTCGGTGATGGTGGACACCTTCGAGACCGGCCAGGTGCCGGACGATCGCCTCACCGTAGCCGTTCGCGAGGTCTTCCCACTGTCCCCTCTGGGCATCATCGAGTACCTCGATCTTCTGCGTCCCATCTACAAGAAGACGGCCGCCTTCGGCCACTTCGGGCGCGACGAGCCGGAGTTCACATGGGAGCGCACCGACAGGACAGCCGATCTCCGAACCGCCTGCGGCGTTTGAGTCGAGCGGCCCTCGATTTCGCCGATCGCTCGTAGGCATCCGGTGGGAGCATCGGACCAGATGGCACGCCGCTTGCTTGGATCGAGGGCTGACGCCGCGGATCGACGTTGGAGACGGTAACGAGCCACAATGACTCAAATCGGCAACAAATTCGGCATACGGGGCTCGCTGAGACTGCAGTACGCTGCCGCTGCGGGCGTCTTCCTGGTGCTGATCCTCGGCATCATCTTTCTCTTCGGGCATCTCATCTCCGGTTCGCTTTCGCGGCGCTACCTTGAGGACGTCTTGGCCGGGGGACGTGAGGAGGCTCGTCGGATCGCCGCCGAGCTCGGCGGCGCCGAGGTGAAAGAGCTCGACGTCATCGAGACCCGGCGCGAGGTTCTCAGCCGAACCCTGGAGGGAGACCCCGAGCGCCGAATCTGGAAGTCTATCGAGGTCACCGACAGCGACGGAAAGGTGATCTATTCGTCCCGGAGCCAGTCGACCGAGGAGATTCCCGAGGACCTCGTTTCAGACCTTCAGCTCAGAGGCGCCCTTTCGGACGAGGCGGTCGTCGAGACAGAGAACCCCTACCGCATTTCAGTCCCGCTCGGAGAGGTCGGAAACGTCGTCCTCAACGTGAACCGCGCGGAGGTTGCCGAGCGGGTGTCGGATCTTCGGGGTGATCTGCTTTCGCAGACCATCACCATCGCGATCCTGACCCTGGCCACGCTGGGGTTCGCGTGGGCATTCGTCTGGTTCCTCATCCAGCGAACGCGGCGTCTGGAGGCGCAGCAGTTCGAGGCGGAGGAGATGGCCGCGCTCGGCGCCCTGGCCGCCAACCTTGCCCACGAGATCCGGAACCCGTTGAACTCGATCAACCTCAATCTGGAGCTCCTGGGCGAGGACCTTTCGGCCGAGGGTCGAAACGCCCGGGAGTCCCTGGCAAGCACGCGCGAGGAGGTGGGCCGTTTGGCCGTTCTGGTGAGTGATTTCCTCACCTACGCCAGGCCGAGCGAACCGGAGCTGGCACCGGTGCGAGTCGACACGATGCTCGAGGGCGTGTGTCAGTTCCTGTCCACCGAGGCAAAGAACATGGGAGTTCATCTGCGGATCGCACCGGGTCTGCCGATGGTTGCGGTGCTGAGCGACGAGTCCCAGCTGCGGCAGGTGCTCCTCAACCTGGTGCTCAACGCGGCGCAGGCGGTGCGCGAGATGGCTGCGGATCGCAGAGTGGTCGAGCTCGATGCGGAGGCGAGGCCGGATCTGGTGGCGATGGTGGTGCGCGACCGCGGAGACGGGATCCCGCCCGACGAGATGGACCGGGTGCGGAGGGCGTTCTACACCCGACGCCGTGGGGGGAGCGGGCTCGGACTGGCGATCGCGGAACGATTCGTAGAGGCCCAGGGTGGGCACATCGAGCTCGAAAACCTCGAGCCTCACGGTTTCGAGGCGCGGGTCGTCTTGCCCATCGACAGTGATGCTGTCAAGATAGGCGGGTAATCGACCGAGGTCGGTTCACTGGAGGTTCGAATGATTGGTAAAGGGCTGCAGACAGCTCTGTTGAGTTCGTTCCTGCTGGCGGCGCTGCCGGCGGGGGCTCAATTCATGGCGGCCGATTTGATCTATTTGCCGGCTGCGACCCACACCCCGGGGGAGGGCACCAGCCGCTGGCGTTCCGATCTCTTCATCACCAACGTCGAGGAGGACGTAGCGATCGACGTCGCCCTCGTCTACCTACCCACAGGTCTGATCTCCAACAGCAACAGGTTCATCGACCGTTCGACCTGGCTCGGGGGCCGTGATAACGACGGCTTCGGCTTTGTCGACGCGATACTCGCGAATATTCCTCCCGGGGGCACGGTGGTGCTCGAGGACCCGATCGGGAACTACTTTTTTGACCTCGAAGGACAGATCGCCAACTCCGGCGCCATTATCATCTTTGCCTACGAGGCCAACACCCTCGAGGACGACGGTACGCGAGTTTTGAAAAACGCGGTCATCAACTCGCGGGTGTACACCCCGTTCACCTTCTTCCTGCCGGATTCCGACAACGAGGGGGAGTTCGTCGAGGAGAGAGGCACCTTCGGGCAGACCCTGCCCGGAGTGGCTTGGTACAACCTCGCCGATCCCTCCGCGATCAGCGACAACGGAGACTTCAGCTTCCTGATCCTCACCGGGGCCGGCGAGGACGACGATTTCCGGTACAACGTTGGGGTTGTCAACGCATCCGATCCGTTGAGCACCATCACCATCGCGATCCAGCCGTTTCAGGGCGACGGCGAGCCGTTCCTCGACGAGAACGACTTCGAAATTTCGCGGATCGTCACCATGCCGCCGCTAACCCACATCCAGTACAACAACATCATGAGCACCCTCTTCGGCATCGACGAGGCGCCGAACGACATCACCATCGACGTGACGGTCCTGGGTTGGGCATCGGGCAGCGGTGATCCGATCATCGGCATGACCACCTATGGGAACATGATCGACAATCGCACCAACGACCCCACCGCCATCCTGCCGCTCTTCGCCTTTTCCTACAACGTCGATTGCCAGTGGCCGGCGAGCGACGCCAAAAACCTCGGCAAGTCCGCGGGTGCGCCGCGGGTCAGCCGTCGACCGGTTGGGATACCTCCTCGTTGACAGGGTGGAGAGTAGAATTGACAACGTCAACGCGGGTGGTATTATCCCGCGGACGCGCGGGCCGCACCCGCCTGAAAGGAGAGATCAATGGCTGATTCTGATGACAAACTTCCGGATAACGTACCGGGAAAGTGGTACGTGGACTCGAGCTGCATCGACTGCGACGTGTGCCGCACCACCGCGCCGGAGAACTTCGAGGCCAACGAGGACGAGGGCTACTCCTTCGTCAACAAGCAGCCCGAGAACGACGAAGAGACCGAGCAGATGGATGAATCCATGGAGTCGTGCCCGGTGGAAGCCATCGGCAACGACGGCTGATCTCTCCGGACACCGACGACATTTCTGCCGGCCGATCTGAATCGGCCGGCGTTTTCTTGACCGTTTGTTATTATCCGCCCTGCAAAAGGAGAGTTCATGCGCGTTCTCTCGGGTGTCCAGCCATCCGGCGACCTCCACATCGGGAACTACTTCGGCGCGATCCGCCAGTTCCTGAGCCTGCAGGAGGAGCACGAGTGCTACTACTTCCTGGCCGACATGCATGCCCTGACCACGGTGCAGGACGCGGACAGGTTGAGGGGTCTCGTGCACGACCTGGCGACGGGTTTCCTCGCCCTCGGCCTCGACCCCTCGCGCAGCGTGATCTACCGCCAATCGGATCTCCCCGAGATTCCCGAGCTGACCTGGTACCTCTCGACCGTGACGTCGATGGGCCTCCTCCAGCGCTGCCACTCCTTTAAGGAAAAGGTAGGGCAGGGCGTGGTGCCGAACCACGGCCTCTTCGCCTACCCGGTGCTGATGGCGGCGGACATCCTGATCGTCAAGAGCGACCTCGTGCCGGTGGGCAAGGACCAGAAGCAGCACCTCGAGGTCACCCGCGACATCGCCGGGGCCTTTCACGCGGTCTACCGTGACGATGTCTTTGTCCTCCCCGAGCCCCTGATTCTCGACGACGTCGCGGTCGTGCCGGGGATAGATGGACAGAAGATGAGCAAGTCCTACGGCAACACGATCGATCTCTTCGGGCCGGAGAAGGCGACCCGCAAGAAGATCATGTCGATCGTCACCGACTCGACCCCGGTCGAGGACCCGAAGCCGACCAAGGACAACGCCCTCTACCATCTGCTCAAGCTCTTCGCCCCCGACGACGGAGAGCGGCGCTGGGTCGAGACCGCCTTTGTCGAAGGCGGCATCGGCTACGGCGACATGAAGAAGCGTCTCTTCGACTACTTCCTGCAGACCTTCGGCGATGCCCGTGTCCGCTACGAGGAGCTCAGGAATGATCCCGCCGAGGTTGAGCGCATCCTCGTCGCCGGCGCCGAAAAAGCCCGCGAAACCGCCGCCCCGCTGATGGACAAGGTCCGCAAGGCCGTAGGCATCCGCTGACGCCGCAGTCGTCAGAATTCGGAATTCGGAATGACGACTCGCCCACCCTTGCGGGGCAGGCGTCTCGCCTGCCGTGCGCGCTCATGCTCCTTTGCGGCAGCCGGGACGGCTGCCCCACAAAACGTCCCGGGATTCTTGTGGGGCAGGCGTCTCGCCTGCCAATGGGATGGGTGGTCGGAACTGATCACCGATCACTGATCACTGATCACTTGCGATGTAAGGCGGCGCGCATCGCCTCCTTCGGCGGTACCCTCTGTGTGAAGGCCGCGACCTGCGCGACGCCCTGGTGGAGCAGCACCTCGCGGCCGTCGGCTACCGTGATGTCGTGCTTGCGGGCCATCTGCGCCAGCGCGGTCTCGCGACCCGCGTAGACCATGTCCACCACCGCCCCGGCGGCGGTGATCTCTTCCTCTGAGAATGGTCCCTCATCGCCCGGCTCGCGCCCCAGCGGCGTCGCGTTGACCAGGATGGCGCCGGCCGCCGCCATCTCGTCGGCCGCACACCAACCCACCCCGATCTCATCGGCCGTCGACCGTGCGCGGTCGTCCGAGCGGCTGCGCAGTAGGACGTCGGCGCCCGCGAGGTGGAGCCCCACCGCCGCCCCGCGAGCCGCCCCGCCGGTTCCCTGGACCACGGCCGCCCGTCCCCGCGGGTCGATGCCGAGGCCCACCAGCGCACCGACCACGCCGTCGGCGTCCGTGTTCTCGGCCATAACGTACTCGGGCCCGAGGATGAGCGTGTTGGCGGCGGCGGCGCGCAGCACCCGCGGCGCGTGGCGGTCGGCGGCGGCCGCCGCCCGCGCCTTGTACGGCGTCGTCACCGCCCAGCCCCACGGCTCGAGCCCGACCCGGTCGAAGCAGGTCGAACCTCTGGGGGCGAAGAGCTCGCCGAGCTCCTCGGGATCGGAGACGCTGACCGGCACCATCAGATAGGGCAGACCGAGCTCGCGATATGCCGCGGCGTGGAGCGCCGGGCTCAGGCTGCCGCTCACGTCGGCCCCGACGACGCCGTAGAGCCGCTGCGGCGGGCCGTCGAGGTGCGAGATGACGGCCTCGGTGCGGGCGATTGTGAGTTGGCCGGGCGCCGCCGGCGCCGCCTCCGACCACGCCGCGTAACCGATGGACGGGCCGAGTAGCGGCGCGAGATATCGGCTGGCGATGCCGGGCGCGCCCATCGCGAAGGTCAGCAGCCGTCGCCGGGCTCGCGGTCCGTCGTTGAATCGTCGGTGGAGGCCGAGCACGGCCGCCAGGTCCGCCACACTTCGTGCGGTCGGTACGAGCTTGACCCATCGGGCAGGGCTCTCCAGCAACCGCTCGGCGATCTCGCCGAGGTCATCCGGAGTTCCCTCCGCGTCGTGCCAGGACAGGATCACCTGCTCGGGAGGGAGGCCCAGACGAAGGATCAGCGCCGCGTCGCGCTCGAGCTCGAGATCGACCAGCGCGGCCCCCGCATCGCGCGCGTTCGTGACCAGGTTCAGCAGCACCTGCTTGACCTGATCGTTGTCCAGGTTCAGCTCGGGCAAATCGGATGTTGAGCACTCGACCTCGAGTGACACGTCTTGATCGGCGGCCTGAGGTTCGAGCAACTCGACCACCTCCAAGGCCAGGGAGTCCAGCCGCGCCATCGAACGCTTGAGGCGTACCGGCCGGGCGAAGTCGAGGAAGTTCGAAACCAGATCGTTCAGCCGATCCACTTCGCCCTTCACCACCTCGAAGTGGCGTCGCTTGGGCGAGTCGGCGGGCAGCGCTCCGCTGAGCAGCTCTGCGCTGTGAAGGATACCGGTGAGTGGTGTGCGCACATCATGGGCCCACTCGGCCGCCATGATCAGAAGCTCGTCCTGGCGCGATGCACGTCGCCGCTCGGCCTCGAGCAGGCGGGCCCGGAGCACCCGCAGCGCCTTCTGCTTGTTCTGGAGCTGCGACTTCTCGTCCTGCATCGAGACGACGACGCCGCTGGGCCCGTGGGTGATGCGGACCGCCGAGTCGGTCGTGTTCACCGACTGCCCGCCGGGGCCCGATGAGC
>JAIVTZ010000060.1:0-10191 GCA_049188105.1 Deltaproteobacteria bacterium
CAAGGCGACGTTTGTCGAGCCTGTGGTCCTCGATCTCGCACCGGGCCGCGACATCATGTTGGTGGTGCAGAACGAGGTCGGCGACCGCATCGCCAAGGCGATGGTCTACTTCAACGACCGTGTCCATTACACCGACCACCAGGGTCGGCTCCGCATCCAGGGGGTGACCAGCAGGGAGACGATCCCGGTCAAGATCTTCAGCCGCGGCTTTGGCATGTGGGAGGGTAGCTTCACCGCCGACCGTGAGCGGGTTGTGGTCACCGTTCCGGGCGGAGCGAGCATCGAGCAGCAGGTTCTGTCGGCTCGGTTTTTTTCCGAGGACGAGGTGGTGGTGCGATGGCAGGCCTACCAGAGCAACGGGCGCGAAGGCAAATCGGGTAAGGGCGACTGGGACGCAGAACACGGCGTCGCCCGCGCTTCCGGTCTGGAGGCCGGCACCTATGCACTGAGTGTAAGGCTTCCCGGATCGGCGACCCTCATCAGCGAGCGCGCCGACGTGGCCATCGGTGAAGAGGTCGTGCTCGCACCGGTGGTGCCCGACCGGGGTCTCGCCATTTCGGGACGCGTCCTCGACGCCGAGACCCTGCAGCCGATTGCCGGCGCACAGGTGGGCTGCGAGCCGGGATCGCCATCGATGTTCCGGGCGCCGCACATGGTCGAGGATGTGCCCAGCGTCTCGACCGATGTTGACGGCGTCTTCCTCCTCGAAGGGATGGACCCGGGTACCTGTCGCGCCGTCGTCCGCGCTTCGGGATTCGCCACCTGGCGGCTCGATGGTGTGGAGCCCGATGAGGTGGGTTTCGACATCGGCGACGTGGAGATGGACACCGGCATGACGATCGTCGGTCGAGTGTACGATCGCAACGACCGGCCGATCACCGGGGTTGCGGTGGAGATCACCGAAGACGCCCTCTACGCGTATTTTCCCGAAACCACGGCGCACACCGATCATGACGGTTACTTCCGGGCGGAACGGCTGCCGGTTGGACGGTGGAAGCTGACGGCCCGACACGGACAGGAAACGGCGAGCGAGAAGGTCGAAGGCCGCGCCCGCGAGACGGTCGAGGCCGACCTGATGCTCGGCGGCATTCGCATCGAAGGTGAGATCTGGCTCGGTGATGACCGCGCCTCGGGCGGAACCCTCGTCCTCACCACCGAGGGCGCCCAGGCCCCGGGCGTGGTGGTGATGATGCAACGGATCACCGCAGACCGCCAGTTCTTCGGCATCGAGGAGCAACCCATGCAGTTCCTGGTCAGCCCGGACGGTCTGTTCATGGGCGCCGGTCTCCTCTCGGGTCGCTACTACGCTTCCTACACCCCGCCGGGCTCCGGTTCGGCGCCGATCACGAAGCTCCTCGATGTTCCCAGGGTTGAAACGTATCGGTGCGCCATTCAGTATGCGGACGCCGCGGTGGAAGGATTCGTGGTCGATACCGACGGCCAACCGGTCGTCGGAGCATCGGTCATCGCCAACGCCGGAGGCGGCATTCAGGACGCCACCGCATTCACCGATGCCGAGGGGCGGTTCTCGGTACGCGGTCTCGAGTCTGGCCGGCTGGTCCTGACCGCCAGCCACTCGGACTTCGCACCCTCCGCGCCGTCGGAGCTCGATCTCCGGGCCGGTTCTTCCGAGGGGCCGATCGTCCTCGAGCTGCTGCCCCCGGACGGCGCCAGCATCATGCTCGCCGTCCACACCCTCGCCGGCTCCGCGGGCGGTGCGCCGGTCTATCTGGTGGGGCCGGAGACCACGACCGGGTTCACCGACGGCAGTGGTCTGGCGACCTTTTCGGGCGTCATGGCGGGCTCCTACAGACCGTGCGGCTTCGCCTATGGCGGCGCCACCGGCTGCGGTGCGGATCTCCAGGTGGACAACGGTGACGAGGTGCAGGCCGCGCTCGACCTCGGTCGCGGTGGATACGTGGACGTGTATTTGAGCAGCGCAAAAGGCTTGGTGCAGGGCGCCGCCAAACGGGTGCCGTCGGTCCGCGTCATGACTGCGGACGGGGTTGATCTGTCGAGCCTGCTCTTCATGGCCAGCCCGCCGCAACCGACCCCCGGCGGCCTGCGCATCGGACCGCTGCAGGCCGACAACTACATCGTCTCGATCGGCACCGAGGCCGGGCAGCGCCAGGGCCGGGTGACCGTCCGCGAGGGCGAACCGGTCGAGCTCGACCTCAGGTAACGCCTCTCAACCAGAACAATAGGGCGCGGTTTTCCGCGCCCTTTTTCTTGCCTGAGATGATTGTCGCTCAAACCCCGGTCGATCTATCTCCTCCTGCCGCCGCCGGAGGGCCGGCTGGCAGTGCTGCGTCCCCCGCGGTTGTACTGCTGCGAGCGGGTGCTGCCGCGCTGCCGCGCATTGTAGTCGCGGCTCATCGAGCTCGTGGACGGCCGGCTGCTCGTGGTCGGTCTCGTCCCGGTCGAAGGTCGAGTCGAGGGCTGTGCGCCGGTGGACGGCCGCGTCGAGGGTTGGGTCGAGGGTCTCGAGGAGGGCTGGGTCGACGGCTGCGTCGAGGGGCGGGTGGCGGGCCGCGTGGCGGCCGAGGATCCCGTGCCGGTTGACGGCCTCGTCTCGGGCCGGGCCCGATCACCCGCCGAGGGGACACCGTCAACCTTCGACCAGTCGCCCTTGTCCCGCCTGTCCCAGCTGCCGTTGTCGTTACGGCGGTAGACGTTGCCGCTCTTGTCGGTGTAGACGTTGTTGGCGCGGTCGCGCGCCACCGCCGGTTGCTGACGGGTCCCCGCCCGATCCTGGGTTCGCGCTACCCGATCAGAGTTCCCGGGCCGCCCATAGATGTTGTTGTTGATGTTGGTGTTGCCGTAATGCGCCGGCCGCCCGCCGCCCGCATGGCGGCCGTGGTGGTAGCCGTGGCGGTAACCCGCCCGGTAGCCGGCGCCGTAACCGTAGCGTGGGTAGGGCCGGTATCGACCCGGACCCCACCAACCGCCGCCCCAACCGCCGAAACCGATGGAAATGCGGAAGGGCCCATTCGAATAGCTGAGACCGAAGCTCCAGCCGTACCACGGGTTCCAGCGCACGTGGAAGCCCCATGTGGCCGGCCGCGCGTAGTAGTGATACGGGGACCAATAGGGCGGGTAGTACCAGCCGGTGCCGTAGACCACGCAGCCGTGCGAGACATAGCTCGAGGTGTAACCGGGCGTGTAGCCTACGTAGACCACCTCCGGCGTCGAGTCGTAGACCTTGACGTAGGTGACGTTGTAGAGCGGGTTCGACGGCGGGATGGTGTAGATCTCGTCCGGCACCTTCTTGCAGACCTGCCACGGCCCGGTCGCCGAGGCGGACTCGTACCACACACCCTGATCGCAGCAGTAGTAGCGACCGCTGGAGAAGATCACCGACGCCGAGGTATTGACCGCGTAAGTCATGCCCGTGCCGTCGATCGGTTGAAACTTCGGACTGCCGTCGTACTCCACCGTGAAGGATGCTCCGGCCGAGTGTTTGACAGCCGCGGTCTGCGGCACCGCCTGTTCGAGGAGAGCCTCGCGGGCCTCCTCGGTGCCGGCAACCGAGGCCCGCATATATCCCACATCCGATTCCGCCGGGATATCTGCGAAGGTCACGGGGACCTGGTCGTTGGCCACCCACGACCATGGACCCCGGTCGAGATCCTTGGTCCGGTACCAGCGGCCGGAGAGCAAGACGTAGTAGTTCTGAGCATTGATGTCGAAGATGATGTCGGAGTCGGTGTTGGACACGGTCAGAATATCGTTGCCCTGGAGCGGCTCGAACTCGGGTTGTCCGTCGATGAAGAGGAGCTCCGCCGGTACCGTCGAGACCACGATCTCGGGGACCCGGTCGTCGTCGTCCTCCGATTCCTCGGCCGCCGGCGCGCCCTGCTCCTGGCGCTGCTTCTGAAGCTCGTCTTCGACCTTCTGGACCTCTTTTGGCAGGTTACCGGCAATCCGCCATGGGCCTTTGACCGAACCGGCCTCAAACCACAGGGTGTCGGTCGCCAGGTAGTAGGTGTTCTTGTTCTTGACGATCACGTAGGGCGTGTTGACCACTCGTTCGAGGCTCGAGCCTTCGATGGATTGGAACTTCGGCTCTCCGTCGAGGAGAATCAGCACCGCCGGCACGTACTTGATGATGATCTCGGGCGGTGCGTTCTTGAGCTCTATCTGATCGCGCACTGCGACCTCGGCGGTTTCAAGAAGAGGCACGAGCCGATCGAGCTCGATTTCGAGGTCCCACGTGGGCATTTCCCCTTCCAGATACGTAGTCAGCGCCTGCTGCTCCTCCTCGGACGCCTCGGGGAAGGCCACAGTCGGGATTTTGATGTCGTAGAAATCCACCATCCGGGTGTCGCGGTCAACCTCGAAGCGGCCGCTGATCCACACCGCCCCGAAGACCGGGGCCGCATCGCCCTTCTTCACCGAGACCGCAGCACGTGCTTCGAAGGTATTTTCCATCCACGAGTCGATCTGTGGCTCGTACATGGTCACCGTGAAGCTCTCGCCCTCCATCACCTTCGGCCACATGCCCGTGTCCGCGGCGATGACTGTCGATGCCACGGCGATCGCTGCAGCCGCGACCAAAACGTTGAGCAATATTCTGCGGGTCATTTTCATGCCTCCTCGGGCGTCGCCCTCGAGCTTCAGAAAAAGGGACGAACCAATGGGGAATCCGGCACACCCTAACACAAATGGCTGTCACGATCGTGCTAGATCTTCGCTTGATGGTGGGCTGGAGGTCATGGGATGGGAAATCCACCGCAAACACGCCTGATCGCGATCGCCGTCGACTGGTTCCCTTGGAAGCACGTGGGCCTCGGCGCGGGTTTCAACTCGGTGCGTCTCAACTACGACAGCGACAAGAAGGGCGAGCTCGAGGTCGACTACGACTACAATGGCGTCCTCGTCTACGTCACCCTCGTGTATTGACCCAACCCGCTCTTCCAACCAATTCGCGACGCGACGTGGTGAGAAGAGCGGGTTAGAATGAACCGACCGCAAACGACGTGAGGAGAAAAAAATGAGAGCCAAGACAGTCGTGCTGATGATCACCGTCGCCGTCATGTTCATCGCGGGTCCCGCAAATGCACAGATCCGCGACGAGACGATCCTCACCTACAAGGTACTGACCGAGGAATGGCACGACCTCATTGGTGGGGTTCTCGATCTGACCGAAGCCGAGGCCGAGGGGTTCTGGCCGATCTACGAGGAGTACGCAGCCGTCAAGGGCGCGCTCTGGGACGAGCGCATCGACGTGATCAAGATGTTCCTCGTCGGCTACGACACCATGGGGCCGGAGGTCGCGCGCGGTCTGCTCGGTGCGAGCTTCGAGATCGACTCGAAGATGGTGGCGCTGGAGAGGGCCTATGCCGATCGCTTCGACGATGTCCTTCCGCCCGCCAAGGTGGTTCGCCTCTTCCAGGCCGAGAACAAGCTCGAGACAATGATGTCGATGGAGATCGCCAAGGACGTTCCGCTGGCGAAGAAGTAGGTATTAGCTATTAGGTATTAGCTATTAGCCCATCGCAAGAATCGGAGGTGATCGTTTCGCGGGGCCGGCTGCGGCCGCCCGTCGATCTCGGTGGAATCTTGCGGAGACGGTGGCTTGCCCAGCTAATTGCTAACAGCTGACGGCTGACCGCTATCAAGCGCTGAACGACTCGACCGCCAGCTCCTCGTCGTCGAACATCTCGAAGACGCCCACCAGCTGCGCCATGGTCAGCAGCTTGCGTGCCTTGAGGTTGACGTTGAGGAGCTTGACCTGGGCCTCGTTCGAGCTCGCCGTCACCTTGCAGCGAATGAGCTCGCCGAGCCCTGAGGAGTCGATCGTCTTCACGTCTTGGAGGTTGATAAGGACGTTCTTGCCGCCGCTCTCGAACTCCTCGAGGAGCGCATCGCGGAGGACCACGTCTCCCCTGCCGATGGTGAGCTTGCCGTCGAGATCAAAAATCACCACGTCGCCGACCTTGCGTTTGCTAAGTTTCATGTTCGCCTCCCCTGGGCTCGCGCAACGGGTTGGCCCGTGCCGAGTTGAGATATTTCGAGACATTATCGCACAAACGATTTCAAAAACCAGCAATCACGTTGTCTCTACGTGTCAGCCTCGTCTTTTTCGTTCTCATCCGAACCGAGGACATCGGGTTGCTCCCCACTCTCGGTGAGGTGTTGCTCGCGCTCGCTGTGAGCCAGGGCCACACGCGCCTCGTCGCCGACCGACCTCAGATGAAGGTCCTGCTGCGGGAAGGGGATCTCGATGCCGGCCTCGGCAAGCGCCCGGTTGATACCGACACGGAGATCGCTCGCCACCGCGATGAAATCGCCCCTGGTCCATGCCCGCAGCTCGAAATCGAGCGAGCTCGCGCCGAACCCGGTGAAGATCGCCTTCGCTTCGGGGTCATCCAGAACATCCGGGTGATCCCTCGCCAACCCGACGAAGAGCTCGATCACCCGTGTGGGATCGGTTCCGTAGGCGACGCCGGCTGGGATCTCCATCCGCCGCCGGTCATCGCTGAGCGTCCAGTTGATGACCTCGGACGAGATGAAATTGGCGTTAGGGACGATGACCTCGGCCCCCGCCCACGTGGCGACGATGCTCGCCCGCATGCCGATGTTCTTGACCGTTCCGGACAGCTCGCCGACCTGGACCTTGTCACCCACCCGAATCGGCCGTTCGAAGAGCAGAATCAGACCTGACACGAAGTTGTTGACCACGTTCTGCAGCCCGAAGCCGATGCCGACGCCGAGAGCGCCGATGACCAGGGTGAGCCTCGAGAAGTCGAGACCGGCGGCGGTGGCGGCGATCACCACTCCCGCGACGATGACCGCGTAGTGGGTCAGCCGCGTGATCGCGCCGGGAACACCGCGAGGCAGGTCTAATCGCGGCAGGACGTCGGTGTCGAGAACGAAACTGACCAGCTGGGAGATCTTGAACGAGAGCCAGATGACGAGGAAGAAGATCAAGATATCGCCGACCACGATCGAGAAATCTCCGATCGAGATCTCGGCGCCGAAGACCTTCGAAATCTGCTCGATTGTGGCGTCGAGGATGGCGAACTCCTGCAACGAGAAAACCGCCCACGCGACCACCGCCGCCGCCGTGATCACCCGGAAAAGAACACGCCTCACTGTGTCGGAACGGAGACGGACGATACCGAACTTGCGAGCGATCCCGGTCAACAGCACGACCCGCAGGACCGCCCGCAGCAGCACCGCGGCCACCCAGAAAAGCACCGCCAGGAAAACACTGGCGACCGCCCCGAGAGTGATGAGGGTCGCGAAGCCGACGCTGCCGAAGATGTTGGCCAAGGTGCCGATCACGAAAGCCAGAAACGCG
Organism: Deltaproteobacteria bacterium; assembly: GCA_049188105.1. Classification (GTDB taxonomy): domain Bacteria; phylum Acidobacteriota; class Thermoanaerobaculia; order Thermoanaerobaculales; family Sulfomarinibacteraceae; genus Sulfomarinibacter. The sequence continues at coordinate 7,307 of JAIVTZ010000060.1, forward strand.
AGCCTCGTGAACAATCCGCTGGCGCGCGACCAGCCAACAGGCACCGCTATGTTCAGGCGATCCATGGTGCGAAGAAACCACACGCACGCGCCGGCCGCGGTCACCGACAGCAGCAGCAGTGCGAGGCGGTTGACCAGGTTGCCGTCGGGTGCGAGCTTGACCACCCGGTCTAAGAAGAACAGAACGGCGAGCAGATAGGCGCCCGGCAGCAGGGTGCGCGGCAGCATCTGCGGCAAGATGCGCAGGAGCGCAACGAGGAGGATGAGGGCGAGGAGATTGTTCCACGCCGACGGCGCACGGGGATGGATCAGGCCGCCCGCCACGAGGGTGATGACGAAAGCCGCCGCGACCGGCCGATCGAGGACGCGGACCGTCGTCTACAACGACTTGTCCTGCTGCGCCCATAAAGCGGCCCTGCGGCGGAGAAATATCAGGCCGACGATGGTCCCGATGAGGAGCACGAGGTGACGCCACATGCTCGCCTGCTGTTCATTTACGTAGTCGCGCACCGAGGCGAAGTTCTTGCTCCACACGGCGGTCAGCTGCTCGGAGGGCCCGCCGTCGACCCCTGGCACGCTCAACATCTTCCAGATCGGTGGGCTGTCGATGCCGACGATGCCGCGGCGTCTCTCTGCGATCTCCTCCCGCTGGGTCGCCACCATCTCGTCAACATGCGCCTTCTCTTTGGCGATCTCCGACTGGAGAGTGAGCATCGCGTCTCGCGTCGACCGCATCCCCTTCCTGGAGGTCGCGATGGCGTCGAGGGTCTCGCCGATCTGCTGCAGCACCGCGGGGGGAAGCTCGGTCTCCCCCTCAGCCGTCCGCGTCAGGTCCCACAGCGCAGCTTCTTTGCCGAGCTTCCCCAGCTCCTGATCGACGGAGGCCACGCCTGACGACAGGGTCTTGAGCCATCCGTCGAGCCGCGCCCCGGACCGCACCCATGTATTCTCTGTCTCCTCGATGACCGACGCGGGGCCCTCGATCCCGAGCCGGCGGCTAGTTTCCTCCTCGAGCTCGGAGATGTGCTCCTTCTCCTTCTCGAAGTCTTCCCCGATCGACCTCAGCTCATCGCTGAAATCCGTCCTCGACGTCGCGTCCCTGAGGATCGATCCGATCGCCGCCGCACGACCGGGGATCTCGGCCGCCGGGATCGGGGTCGGCTGCGGCATCGGGGTCGGCGCCGGGGTCGCGGGTGGTTCCTGCGTATCTTGGGCGCGGACCATAACGGCCGAGGCCAAGGCGACCACCACCAGCGCGGCTATCAACACCACGCGCCTCGCCACTGGTTGCCTGAGTCTCATTGAGGTCATTCTACGCGCTCCCTGTGGGAAGAGATCCAAGATACAAGATACAAGATACAAGTCCTGCATCTTGGATCTTGCATCTTGGATCTTGCATCTTGAATCTTGCATCTGGGCCTGTGAGTGGAACTATGCCTTCGGCAGCGTCTTTGACAGAAGGACGTAGCCGATAATCCCCGACACCAGTGAGGCCGCGATGATACCTACCTTGGCGGTAGCTATCAGACTCTCGTTGTCGAAGGCGAGATCGGTGATGAAGAGCGACATGGTGAAACCGATGCCGGCGAGACAGCCTGCGCCAGCGATCTGGCCCCAGGTCACGCCCTCCGGGAGGGCGCCGCGTCCGCTCTTGACCGCCAGCCAGCTGAAGAAGGAGATGCCGAGCGGCTTGCCGATCACCAGCCCGACGATGATGCCGAGGGCGAGGGGGTCGGCGAGCACCGCCATCAGATCGCCGCCGATCTCGACGCCGGCGTTGGCTAACGCGAACAGCGGCAGGATCAACCACACCTGAATCGGGTGGAGAAAGTGCTCCAGCACGAGCCCCGTCGGCAGCGCGTCCTTTGAACACCTGTGAATGCCTTCCACGATGTCGAGCTGCTCGCGGTCGCTGAGCAGGCTATCGGCCGAAACCTCCATCTGCTTGATGCGCTCGAGTCGCGCTTCGGTTCCGTCGATGAACTCTTCAGGATCCACCCGTGGCCGAACCGGAATGAGCATGGCGACGAGGATTCCGGCCACGGTGGCGTGGATTCCGGATGAAAAGATTGCGAGCCAGAAACCGATGATGAGCAGATACAGGACGCCGCGTCTTCGAATCCCCGCCCGGATGGCTGCAAAGATGAGAGCCAGCAGGACCGCCGCCACGATCAGAGCCATCACGTCGATACTCTCGGTGTAGAAGATCGCGATCACCGCCACCGCTCCCAGGTCGTCGGCGATGGCCAGCGCGGTCAGGAAGACCTTGAGTCCGAGGGGCGCCCGCGTGCCGAAGATCGCGAGCACGCCGAGTGCAAAGGCGATGTCGGTGGCCATCGGAATGCCCCAGCCGCGCGCACCCTCTCCGCCGGCGGCGACGACAATAAAGAGCACGGCCGGCACCACCATGCCACCGATGGCCGCCATCACCGGCAGGGCCGCCTTCCCGAACGACGACAGCTCACCCACCACCAGCTCGCGTTTGATCTCGAGACCGACGACAAAGAAGAACACGACCATCAGGCCATCGTTGATCCAGTGATGGAGCGACAACGCAAAGGACGCGCCGCCCCACGAAACGCCGACGGAGGTGTGGAGAAGATCGAAGTAGGATTCCGCCCACGGCGAGTTGGCCCACACCAGCGCCACGATCGTGCACGCCAACAGCAAAATGCTGCCCATGACCTCAGAGTGGACGAACCACTCGAAGTAGCCACGGAAACCGGCCTTCTCGTTCTCTGAACTCATCCTTCGCCTCCCGATGCAATCACCGGATCATAGCCCAACAAAAACGACGGCGCGCCAGCGCCGCCGTTTTAAAGCTGTTGGCTCCGGATCTGGATCTCTGCCCCCGTCGAGACAATCCGTCCAAAAATCCGTGCGATG
>JAIVTZ010000061.1:0-10154 GCA_049188105.1 Deltaproteobacteria bacterium
TGTCACGGATGAATTTGTCAGCCTCCGCTTATTATATAACTCAATAGCGATCTCAAAATACACCGCAGTGGCGTGATCAATCGGCGAGACTTTATCCGAAATACCGAATGCCTCGTCGGTGAATTATCCGGTGAATCGTACGCCGTCGCCACTGGGCCCGGTTCACCCACCGAGATGGAACGGAATCCCGAGAATCCTGGATAGGGATTTCTCTGGCCCGACCCAGGGGTACCACGCTCCGCCAGAGGACCGATCAACGCGTCACGCACATGTTAGGCTGAGGTCGAACGAAAGGAATTCCCTACTCTCCATGCACACAATTAGGCTGTTGGCCGTCTGCATCGTCTCGACAATTCTGGTTCTTTTCTCGGCGGTAGCGGCGTCGATGGAAACGCTGGCCATCGTTGGCGCCACGGTCATTGACGTGAGCGACTTCGGAACCGGCTCTGCCGACATCAATGACGCCGTGGTCGTGATCGACGGGGACCTCATCGTTGCCGTCGGTCCGCGCTCGGAAGTCGAAATTCCCCCCGGCGCCCGGGTCCTCGATGCCCGCAACAGATTCATCGTTCCCGGGCTCACGGACGGCTTTGCCGCCCTCAATAACCAGGCCTACGCCGACGCCTATCTCGAGTGCGGTGTGACATCGATCATCGCGGTATCGGGTGGCAGGCGCGGGGCGCTGGCCGAAGATCTGAACCCGAGCCCGATAGTCAACCGACTGGAATCAGTGGGCGACGAACCGGGCACCGTTGAAGAGCATCTTGCCGTACTGGAAAACCTCGCGGCCGACGGGGTGGACATTGCCCTGATGATGTACGAGCTCACACCGGAACAGCTCGAGGCTCTCATCCTCAGGGCCCACGAGTTGGGCATGGGGACCATCGGCGAGTTGGGCCGCACCACGTACGCAGAGGGCGTGATCGAGGACCTCGACGCCGTGGTTCACACCACCCGATACTCCCTGGACACGGCGCCCGAGGCCATGGGCCGAGCCGTCGCCGAAAATCCGTTCAGCAACGATCTCGAAAGTGCCAAGTGGCTCTACTACAAGTGGCTGAGCGACCTCTCACCCCACGATCCGCGCCTCGCGGCCCACGCCGAGGTTCTCGCCGCCGGCAATGCGGCCCTGATGCCGACCTTCAGTCTGCTCCACCTCGATCGGCCGTGGGCTGCCAACCCGTGGAAGGACTCCGTGGCCCGTCTCCTGGATCCAGCGGACATCGACGCGCCCGCAGATGCCGCCACGGGCCGCCACAGCTATGATTCGGCCCACCAGGTGGCCTATTCCGCCGTGGCGCGGGCACAGTTCATTCTCGAGGAGGCCTACCATCGTGCCGGCGCCAGATATCTGGCGGGCAGCGGCACCGACGTCTGGGGCACGATGCCCGGGATTTCGCTTCACTCGGAGCTTGAAAGTCTCGTTCGTTTGGGTCTGACGCCCCGCGCCGCCATGGCAGCCGCCACCTCCAATTTTGCCACCGTATTTCCCAACTGGGGCCGGCGGGGCGAGGTCAGGGCCGGGTGGGCGGCGGATGTGCTGGTGCTCACCGAGGATCCTCGCGATGATATCCGCAACCTCCGTTTGATCGAGGCGGTCGTGCTGGCCGGCCATGTGGTGGAGCGGGCGGGTCCGAGGGAGAACGGCCGCGATGGGACGATCATCGACCGAAAGGCGTTGCAGGCTCCGCCCGGCGCACCCGCTGGCATCACCGCCGAGGAGATCACCTATCTCTCGGACGGTCTCCGGGTCAAAGGCTACCTCGTACGCCCCGCCGATGAAAAGCGCTACCCGTGTCTCGTCTACGCCCGCGGTGGAAACCGTGACTTCAAGCCCATCACACCGGAACGGGTGTGGGACCTGTTGGCGCGGATGGCGGGTTGGGGATATGTGGTTGCGGGAACCCAGTATCGGGGCGTCGCCGGTGGTGAAGGTCGAGATGAGTTCGGCGGCGTTGAGGTGAACGACCTGCTCAATCTCATACCGGTTTTGGAGCGCGAACCCGGGGCGGATGCTTCTCGAATCGGCATCTACGGCGGCAGCCGGGGCGGCCTCATGACCTATCTCACACTCGCGCGCACCGACCGTTTCAGCGCAGCAGTGATCCGTGCGGGAGTCTCCGATCTCATCTCCTGGCGGGAAGATCGTCCCGAAATGGACGAGGTCTTTGCCGAGGTTATCCCAGAATGGGAGACCGCTCGGGAAAGCGCGTTGCTCGACCGGTCGCCGGCCCGGTGGGTCGATCGCATGAGCCGAACGACGCCCATTCTGCTCCTGCACGGGACCGCCGACTGGCGGGTGTCTCCACGCCAGTCGCAGCTCATGGCGACCGCCCTTCTCGACAATCGTCTCCCCTTCCGTCTGGTATTGCTCGAAGGCAGCGATCATCAACTGAGCGAACACCCGGAGGAACACGCCCGACTGACCCGGGAGTGGCTGGACCGCTTCGTACGCGACGGTGAAGAACTGCCGGTCCTTGAACCCCACGGAGACTGACATGTGTGACATCGACCGCAGAGATTTCATCCGATTGGGCTGCACCGGCGCCGCCGGGGTGAGCCTTGCCGGAACCGCCGTATCTTCGACAGCCGTTTCGCTTGCAGCCGACCGGCCTGTTTTCTTCCAGGGTGACGGCCTCAACCTCAACCCCAAGGAGTACGCCGGCGTCCTGGCCGAGATCACCGCCAGCGGGGATCTAGAACCGGATTATTACTCCAACGGCGGTGTCGTCGAGGAGCTCGAGAGGCGGATGGCCGAGATTCTCGGCAAGGAGAGGGCCGTGTTCCTACCTACCGGGACCCTCGCAAACCACCTCGCCGTACGGCTCCTGTGCGAAGACCACGGGGGTCGGCGGGTCGTGACCCAGACCGAGAGCCACCTTGCCAATGATGCCGGTGACGACTGTGAGACCCTCGCGGGCCTGCGCGTCGTGACGGTGGCCCCCGGTGAAGCGGCCTTCACCCTCGAACAGGTGGAGGCAGAGCATGCCCGAGCAGAAGCCGGCCGGGTGAAGGTCGGAATCGGGGCGATCTCCGTCGAGTCTCCGGTGCGGCGGAAGCTCGGCAGCGTCTTTGATTTCGGTGAGCTGAGCCGCATCTCGAATTGGGCTCGATCCGAAGGCATCGGCCTCCATCTGGATGGGGCCCGACTTTTCATGGCCGCAGCCTACACGGGAATCCAGGTCGAGCGTTGGGCGGATCTCTTCGACACCGTCTACGTCTCTCTCTGGAAATATTTCAACGCCGGTTCGGGGGCCGTTCTTGCCGGACCTTCGGATCTGCTCGACGGGCTGTTTCACAGCCGCCGCATGTACGGGGGCAGCCTGGTTCGCGGTTGGGTCTACGCCGCGGTGGCCCTCCACTACCTCGAGGGATTCGAGGATCGCTTCCGGCGGGGAGTTGCAGTCAGTGAAGAGCTCTTTTCCAACCTCGAGAACCACTCGAAACTCGCCATCCGCAGCATTCCCCAAGGCTCCAATGTATTCATCCTCGATGTGAAGGGGACAGATCCCGCCATTTTCCGTGATCGCATGATGTCCAGCGGTGTCTCGCTGCGTGAACCGAGAGATGACGGCTCGCTGATCATCCAGGTCAATGAGACCTGGGCCGCCGTCACTGCCGAAGAGCTCGGCCGGCGGATGGAAGCGGCGCTGACGGCACGGTCGTAACGGGTGGCGCCGGGTCAGAGTTAACGTTCGCCGGGTGCTTTCGAGAGGCTCTTTCCCGCAGATGCCGGTATCATTCGCGGACCGGCGTGGCGGTAACGCGGCTGTCCTCCACCGTCAGGACTGAGGCCGAAGAACTCGACTATCGCGTCTACCAAATCATCGCGGGTTGTCGAGCCATTCCCATCTACCAGCTCGGCGAGGGTGTACGAAAGGCAGAATGTTCGCTGCCCGAACTGCCCCCGATGCTGGACCGCAACCACTCCATAATCGGACTCGGAAAAGGCCTCGCCGCCGGCCGACGGTGTGAAAATATCGATCCATTCCACCGGAGACTGGGACGAATCGACAAACTGCATGCCCTCGGTGAGCGCGCCGGCGTGGCCGTCAAGGCGGTCGATGGAATTTGTCACACCGTCGTTCTCTGCGTTTTCGAGGCCGAAGAGCGGCAGCAGGGCGCTGCCGTCGACCAGGTTGTAGACATCCCAGCCCAGGGTATCGCCGCCGTCGAGGAAGATCCGCCCGCCCGACTCGAGATAGCTCTGGATCGCGTCCACCTTCCACGTGGCGTCGAGGCGCGCAGAGAACGGTGGGCCATCCGAATCGAGACCGGCGTTGCCGAAGGACAGGAACACTCCGTCAAATCCCTTCAATCCTGTGGGGAACTCTCCCGAGATATGGGTCACGTTGAAACCGCGGGAGACCAGCCCGTCACTGAGGAAATCTCCGCTGAAGGTGGGGCCGCCTTCCACGCCCTCCCAGACCAGGAGACCGCCGCCGGCGATGAGAATCTGCACATCCAACGCGCTGTGGGGTGAAATGGTGGCGTCGGAGGCATCGGCGGAGAGGGTGAAGCTGACCAACCCCGAGGGCGCATCGGGCGCCACTTGAATCGAGAAGGTGCTCGGCAGCTCCGCCGCCATGTCCGGCGTCACACCCGTTGTCACGTCGGCATCGACCACATCGACATACGACACCTCGGTCTGCAGGGTCAACGTGACGGCGTCGCTGCCCGCGAGGTGACTGTAATTCCGCAACGTGAGAAGGATCTCGGCGCCCTCCCCGGCCTCGAGTGAGCCGTCACCGTTGTCGTCGAGGACCTCCATGCCCACCACGTCGAGCCGGAGCTCGGGCGTGGATGTCGCCGGTTGATCGGTGAGGGCGCGGAAGGCGTTGACGCGACCCTCTCCGAGGAGGCCGACGAAGGATATGTTGAGACCGTCGATCGAGTCGGCGGTGCCGAGGACCTGCTGGATGAGCTCCTCGTTGGACCACGACGGGTGCAGGGACTTGACGAGCGCAAACACCCCGGCCACCACTGGAGAGGCCATGGAGGTCCCCACCTTGTCACCGTAGTTGGATGGAGGAATGGTGCTGCGAATATCGTTGAAACCCGCACCGCCCGGCGCTGAGATGTCGACGCTGATGCCGAAGTTCGAGTACGAGGCCAACCGGTCGGTCTTGCCGACCGACGCCACGCTCACCACCCCGGGCAAGGCACTCGGATAGTGAGGAGCGGAGGTCGCGTCGTTACCCGCTGCGGCCACCAGCAGGCTGCCGAGACCCCCGGCATACTCGATTACCTCCTGTTGAAGCTGCGATGTGGACTCGCTGCCCCAGCTCATGTTGATGATGTCGGCGCCGTTCTCCGCCAGATAGACGACAGTGCTGAGGGTCCGCTCGAGGGTGTCACCGGAATCGATGTTGGACGCGGAGGTCGGCAGGATCTTCACGTTCCAACTGATGCTGGAGACACCGATGGCGTTGTCGGTCCGAGCAGCCGCGAGGCCGGCCACGTGGGTGCCGTGGCTGCCCGGGTCGTCGGGGTCGTTGTCCTGCCCACGGTCGTCGTTGAGGAAGTTCCAGCCTATGAAATCATCCACGTAGCCGTTGCCGTCGTCGTCGATGCCGTTGACGTCGTCGGGGTCGAAGATCCAGGAGCCTCCCGACTCTTCGATCACCTTCCCGTCACCGTCCGCATCCTCGCCGAGGTTCTGATAGATGTTTTCGACCAAGTCCTCGTGGCGCCAGGCCACACCCGAGTCGGAGATGCCGACCACTACCTCGGCGCCATCCTCTCCTTTGTGCACATCCCACGCCGCCTCGGCCTCAATATTTTCGAGAAACCACTGCAGGTTGAAGACGGGGTCGTTCGGCGTTTCCTCGAGGTAGTGAGCCACGATCGGTTCAGCATATGCCACCGAAGGATCGCCGCCGAAGAGCCGGGCCGCACGTCGCACGTCCACCGCATCGGGAAATCTCACGCGGTAGATCCGGGAGAGGTCCGGCAGATCGGGTCGCGCCTTGCTGAACCGGGTTTGGAACATCGGCTCCACCCGGCGCACACCGAGCTCGTCCGAGACCGCGTCGAGTGATGAGATACCGAATCGAAGCGGAAGAGCCTTGCGCGCAACCGGCGCCGCATCCGATTGGAGCTTCACCGCCACGACGCCGGCCTGATACAGCGGCCGTCCTCTGCCGTCAGTGGGGACCGGCTGGGCCGCCTGCAGCGACACCGAACCCGTCACCAAGAACGTGACCAACAACCCGTACTCGAAAAACCATGTCAAAAACCGCATCAAATTGCTGTCCAAACTTTCCGCCAGTCAGCCGCGCGGCGTGACCATCCAATTGGATTTTCATGCCCGATACGTGCTGCTGACTGCGAACCGGTATCGCGAAACTGTCCTGGCTGCCGCATCGTACCACCACAGACCACGGAGAGAATTGCCCGGACGATTATCTGTTCAGTCGACCTCGATCATCGACAGCGCGTAGGCATGATTGGGGTCATCGAGCTCGGCGAGCTTCGTCACCTCGCGTTCGACCTGACGCAGCAACTCGGTCGCGGGGTTCCTCTCGACGGCCAGCGCCTCGGGACCGACGATTTCCAGAGCCCATGACAGCAGCATCTTGGAAACCTTGTCCTTGAAGGACGGCTTCTTGTCGATGTACTTGACCGCATAGTCATCGCCCAGCTCGGCGAGCTTCGCCGCGGACGCGATGGCATCCTCGAGGTCGCCCATCGAATCGACGAGCCCGATCTCGTGGGCATCCTCGCCGCTCCACACCCGGCCGCGGGCGATCTTGTCGACCTCGTCCCGCGTCATGTTGCGACCGTTCGCCACCAGGGTGAGAAACTCCTCGTAACCCTGATCGATGATCGTCTGGATGGTGGCTCCGAGCTCTGGGGCCATCGCACGATCCAGCCGCATCGCGCCGGCGAGCGGTGCGGTGCCGACGCCGTCGACCCGCATGCCGAGGTACTTCGCCAGCGGTCTCTGATAGGTCGGGAACATCCCGAAGATCCCGATCGACCCGGTGATGGTGCTGGGATAGGCCCAGACCTCGTCCGACGCCATGCTGATCCAGTAGCCGCCCGAGGCCGCCACGCTGCCCATCGAAACGACGACAATCTTCTCCTCATCACGGGCCACCTCGAGCTCGCGTCGAATCACCTCGGATGCGAAAGCGCTGCCGCCGCCGGAGTCCACGCGGAGAACGATCGCCTTGACACTGTCGTCGTTGCGCGCCTTGCGGATGAGCGCCGAGGTCGAGTCGCCGCCGATGGTGCCGGGCGGGTGGCTGCCGTCGAGAATCACGCCCCTGGCCACGATCACCGCGACCTTGTCGCCTTTGGCCTTGTGTCCGAAGCGATCCTCGTCGAGATCCTCGAGGTAGTCCGTGGAGGTCACATGATTGTAGGTGTGGGAGTCTTCGTCCTCACCGACCAGCTCGATCAGCCGAGCCCGCATCTCGTCGCGGGTGGCGGTGGCGTCGATGAGACCCGCCTCGAGAGCGGCTGCCGCGGCGTCACCGCCCGCTTCCTGGACAATCGACGCGAAGTTGGTGGCAAAGCCTTCGACCTGCTCGACGGTCAGGCCTCGAGCCTCGGCCACCTCCTCCAACCAGTTGTCCCAGAGATCGCCGAGCCATGCGAGGTTGGCCTCCTTGGCCTCGGGCGACATGTCGTCGCGCAGGTAGGGTTCGACGGCCGACTTGTACTCGCCGACTCGAAAGACGTTGACGTCGACGCCGAGTCGGTCGATACCGTCCCGCATGTACGTCGTGTACCGGCCATAGCCTTCGAGGATCAGGAGCCCGTCCGGGTTCATCAACACCTCGTCGGCGTGGGCCGCGATGTAGTAGGCGGATTGTTCATAGTGGTCGGATACGGCAATCACCTTCTTGCCGCTCTCTTTGAAATCGACGATCGCCTTCGCCACGTCCTGCAGCTTGGTCGGCCAAGCGCCACCGAAACGGTTCAAGTTGAGGACCAGGGCCTGGACCCGATCGTCGTCCTTGCCGGCCTCGATTGCGTCAATGACGTCCTTGAGCAGGGTCTCGGGAGGAACTGAGCCGCGCGCCTCGTCGATCATCCGCTGAAACGACTGACCCGTCTTCTGCTCGACCAGCCGACCCTTCGGCGCCACTATCAGCGCCGTCGTGTCCGCGATGTCCGGGCCGTCACTCCTGAAGAGGAACCAGATCGCCGCGATGATCAGCGCCAGAAAGAGCAGATTGACGAAAAGCCTCCGCGCTTGGTCCAGCCCTTTCCAAAATCCGCCGAAGAACCTGGTCACCGGGTGTCGCTCTACTTCCAACATCTGCCTCTCCTTCACGCAGCCATTTTTTCGATACCTTCACAGGTCCTACATCATAACGGACCCGATCTCGATCTCATCGTTGGATTCACAAACGTACCTTCAACCTCAGAGGAGCGGTTCTGCCGGTTGAGCTTGGTACAGATCGCCGGCGAGAATTGCTCATATTAGGGACTATCCCAGGGAGACGGACGGGGTGATTCCTACCGCCGGAGCAGCTCGCCGAATACATCCTCGAGAATCGCGTCGAGCCGCTCTTTGCCCGAATTCTTGAACGCCAGGAAGCGAACCCCGACCCCTATGACCCCGTCGCGGACGGCGCGGCGCACGATCTCCGCGTCGCCCCTGACCGTCTCCTCCCATTCGCCATGGAGGAGTTCGTACGACACCTTCTGCCCCGGCGGGATGATGGTCGGGGTCTGCACCAGCATCCCGGAAAGGGATACGTTCTCGGTCCGACCGAAGACCACCAGGGTGCCGTCGTCGAGGGAGGTGTAGAGGCGAATCGCAAAGCGGACCGCGGCTCGCGGAGCGATGTCGAGAAGATCCACCACCTGCGCCTCGATGAGCTCCTGCGGATCGTCGAGAAGCATGACCCGATTGACACCGCGCCCGATGAGGGCGCGAGCGTCCGTATCGCCGCCGCGCTCGGCCATGACGAGGAGAAAGCTTCTGGCGCTCGCAGAGTTCTCGGCGCGGAGCACGGCGACGATCTCGTCGAGACGCATCTCGTTGGGCTCGGCATCGAAAACAATGAGGTCAACCGGCTCCGAGCTGGCAAAATCAATCGCGGCCTCGGGCGTCGCCACTCGCTTGACATCCAGCTTCTGGCGATCGAGCACCGGCGCGAGCGCTTCGAAGGGGCCCCGCCCGATCCCGGCCAGCAGCACCTTGAACGGCTTGTCGGTCACAAATCCTCCTCACGCATCGAACCGGGGCCTCTCATGCGAAACACTGCGCACTACTTCTACTATACCCCGAATGCGGCGACCGAATACCATCTCAATTGCGGCAGGGTACACGAGAAGCTTCTCGCACCGAAGTGCATCGCTGCCGCGATCCTCGAGGACACGGCGGCATCACAAGCCCCAGGACGCGAAGCCGGCCTCAAACCTTCGGCACCCAACTCCGTACTCACAATCCAACGGCTCCGCCCTTGCGGCGGACGCATTCTAATTCTGACGGGGGGGCTATGCGTCTCAGAACTTGCGGTCTGGTTTTGGTCTTTGTTGTTGCCTTGCTCGCGGCGGCGGGCGGGGCTGCGGCGTCGGAGACGGCGCTGTGGCTGCGCTACCCGGCGATCTCGCCCGATGGAGAAACGATCGTCTTCAGCTACCGAGGGGATCTGTGGCGCGTGCCGTCGGCGGGCGGTCAGGCAATCCAGCTGACCGTGCACGAGGCTCACGAGCATATGCCGGTGTGGTCGCCGGATGGGCGACTGATCGCTTACGGCGCTAGCAAATCCCTCCCGGATAAAGACGCGTCGCCAAACGGTGCATCCGCTGTTTTCGTTATCAATCCGGAGGATGGAACACCCCGGCAGATCAGTCCCGAGTATCCAGGCGAAAGCCTTGATCAAGTACTTTGGACGCCTGATGGTCAACGTTTGTCTTACAAGGCCAGGGATGGCGTTCATACAGTTGATTTGGCGGGTAATGAAGTTCGATTTATCCCAACCCAGGACTTGCCCGGCGCAATAGATGGATTCAAAATTGGCATGCGGCTCTTGCTGGCTGCCTATTCACCAGATGGACGCTGGTTAGCAGTCCCCATTATTGATGAGGGGGGGTCTCACCCTACAGACATCTGCATGTTGCCTGTTAGAGAGGATGGGTTTGCCACAGAGGGGCACCGTCTGGATATCTCAATAGGATTTGCCAGAGGA
>JAIVTZ010000062.1:0-10106 GCA_049188105.1 Deltaproteobacteria bacterium
AACGCTAATCGCTCTGGGCAGGGTGTCAAGTGCGCCCTGTGCCCTGCGCCCTGTGCCCTGCGCCCTGCGCCCTGCACCCTGCACCCTGTACCCTGGCCGCGGTTCCGTTAATCTTCAGGCTGGAGGATCGTCTCATGAATGACGACACGAAAGAGGAGGCCCGCGTGCCGACTGCTCTCGCCCATTCTGAACAACACGAAACGATGAGCTGGCTCGAAGTGATATACCGCGAGAACTCATCCGTGGTCCTGCAGGCTGCCTACCGGGTTACAGGAAACGCCGAGGACGCCGAGGACGTTTTGCAAACCGTCTTCACCCGGCTCGCCCGCCGCACCGAACAGCCCGATTTCTCGACCGGCTCCCGCCCCTATCTGCGCCGCGCCGCAACCAACGCCGCTCTCGACATCGTCCAGTCGCGACGCGTCAAAGATGGTGTTCCGCTGGAGGTTGCGGGAGACGGCGCCAGTCGTGATCCCGCCCCGGAACCGGATCGCCGTCACCTCGGGCGCGAGCTCCACGACCACCTGCGCAGCGCCCTCACCAGGATCAGCCGACGCGGCGCCGAGATCTTCGCGCTGCGCTATTTCGAAGACTTCGACAACGCTGAGATCGCCGAGATGCTCGGCACTTCGACCAACACCGTCGCGGTGACCCTTCACCGCGCCCGCGCTCGTCTCAAGGAGGAGATGAGCCCATTCTTGGGAGGACTCCAATGACCGACCGTAAGAACGACCCGGAGCGTTTGATCGACCGCGCCGCGGCCGAAATCCGCAATCACCGCATGGACGAAATCAGTGAACGACAGGCCACCGATCGTGTGTGGAGCAAGCTCTCCACTGAGCTCGAAACCGGTCGTCCTTTGACCGGTTGCGACGACTTTCAGGCTGAGATCCCGGCGTACGCGGCTGGTACTCTGCCGGAAGCGCGCGCCCTCCTGGTCGGTGACCACACCAGGGAGTGCGTCCCCTGCCGCCGCGTCCTGATGGCGGTACGGAGCGGCGAGACGTCCAAACTCCAAAAAGGCCGGCCCGAAGTTCCATCCCTTCTCCGAAGCACATTTTTCCGAGTTGCGGCCGCAGTGTTCCTCGTCCTCGGCGGTGTCGCCACCGTTCGCGTTGTCGGCGATCTCGCGGCCGATCGCAACCTGCGCGCATCCGTACAAGTGGTCGACGGTTCGATGCAGATAGTGGACGGCGACACCAGCACTTCGCTCATACCGGGGCGCTCGATCTCCTCTGGCCAGGTCGTTCGCACCGCCAAGGACTCCGGGGCGTTTTTCCAACTTGCAGACGGCACTGTGGTCGAGATGAACGAACGCACCCAGCTCGAGCTCCACGCCTCGCGCCGCGGCACGACCATCAACCTCGCACGGGGGAACATCATCGTCCACGCCGCCGACCAACACGGCGGTCGTCTCTATGTCGACACCAACGACTGCCGAGTGGCGGTCAAGGGGACCATCTTTGCGGTCGACAGCGGCCTCAAGGGCTCGCGGGTCTCGGTGATCGAGGGATCAGTCGAGGTCCGCGAGGGCACGGCCAGCGCGCTGCTCTATCCCGGCGACCAGATCACGACCGGTGACAGGTTGCGGCGGGTGCCGCTCGAGGATGAGATCGCCTGGAGCCGGGACGCCGCCAAACACACGGCCCTCCTGCGCGAGCTCAATCAGCTGCGTCGGGTGGTGGCGGAGGCCGTCGACCACCAGCCGCCGCGCACCTCGACCGTCCTCCTCGACATGGCGCCCGACGACACGATGGTCTACGCCGCGATGCCGAACCTGGCCGACGACCTGGACGCCGCCCGGACCGCGTTCTACGAGCGGCTGGATGACAGCGCGGTGCTCAGCGAGTGGTGGCGCGAACAGGTGATGGCGAACGGGATCGACGCCAAGATCGAGGAGCTCCTCGATCGCCTGCAGCCTCTCGGCGAGGCGATCGGCGCCGAGGCTGTGGTCACGGTGCCGGCATCGATGGTCCACCAAGGGGGTACGCCCCTCTTTATGGCCGAGCTCGACGACCCGGCGACCTTCCGCGAGCTTCTGACGACGGTGATCGACGAGGCCAACGCCGAGTCGGGCGGCCAAACGGTGGCCATCCTCATCGACGATCCTCGGACGGCGTCGCCCGCCAACGCCGAGGTGCTGCTGTGGGTGGAGGATGAACTCTTCGCGGCGGCTGGAGACATCGGAGCGCTTCGGGACCTCGCGCGGCGCGTGGACGACCCAGGCGCCCGGGGCTTTATCGGGAGCACGCTCCACACCCGTCTTGCGGACGCGTATGCGAACGGCGTCTCCTGGATTCTGGGCGTCAACCTCGCCGGAGCCTTCTCCGAGGCCGCGGCTGAGATGAGCCCCGAGGGGACGGAGGCGATGCGGAGCCTCGGGATTCTCGACGCTGAAACCCTCATTCTCGAGAGGCACCGCGACGGCGACTGGTATGCCATCAACGCCGAAATGCAGTTCTCCGGCCCGCGGCGCGGTGTCATGGCGTGGCTCGCTGAGCCCGCCCCCATGGGCAGTCTCGATTTCGTTTCGCCGGACGCCTACATCGCCGCCTCCGCGGTGACCAAAGACGCGGCCGAGATGTTCGACGACCTGCTGGACCTGGTCTCGGCCCGGGACGAGGAAGCCTTCAACCAGCTGAGGAACCTCGAGGGCTGGCTGGGCATCGATCTCCGGGAGGATCTGTTCGGGTCCTTTGGCGGCGAGGCTACCTTCGCCCTCGACGGTCCCCTCCTCCCGGTGCCCTCGTGGAAGCTGATCATCGAGATCTATGACCCCGAGACCTTCGTGCATACCCTCGAGCGGGGTCTAGTCCTCGCCAACATCCGGCTGCAGGCCGAAAACCAGGCCGAGGTGAGTCTCGATGCGGAATCGGCGGGCGGTCGCACATATTACACCCTGACCCGCGATGGACTTGTTGGCGCGGTGGTTTTTGCGGCCGTTGACGGATACCTGGTGATCGCGCCGAGCCGCGCCCTCATCGAGCAGGCGATAGATTACCGTGCCTCCGGCGTCACGCTCCCCGCCTCCGTCGCCTTCCGCGCCCTGCTGCCGGCCAACGGTTACACCGACTGCTCGGCGCTGGTCTACCGCGATCTCGATGCGTTGATCGGCGCCGTGCCGGATGGGATGCTCGACGAGCTCGAGCTCGGCGAAGTCCTGAGTGATGGTCTCGGCAAGGGCCTGGTCTGCATCTTCGGCGAGATCGACCGGGTGACCGCCTCCGCCACCGGCGGCAGCCTCGTGGGTCTGGCCTCGACCCTGGGGCTCAGCGGGGCCGCCCATGCCGAGAAGCACGCGGTCGAGGCGATTGAGGAGAGCGAAGAGAAAGTAGCTGTATCATCTCGGGGATGAGTCAGCCAGAAATCACTTCTCCGCCGGCGATCGAGCTCGACGGGCTCACCGTCGACCTCGGCGGGCGTCCGATCCTGGTGGATTTGCGCGCCTCCCTCCGGGGGCGCGCGATCGGCCTCCTCGGCCCCAACGGCGCCGGCAAGACGACCCTGTTGCGGACCCTGCTCGGCTTCTTTCCGCCGACCGCCGGAAGCGCAAACGTGCTGGGATTATCTCTCGCAAGCGAAGGCAAGCAGCTCCGAGCCCAGATCGGCTACATGCCCGAAAACGACGCCTTCGTGGCCGGGATGACCGCGGTCCGGTTCGTGCGCCTGATGGCCGAGCTCAGTGGGCTGCCGCCCGAGCCCGCCCTCGAACGGGCGCACGAGACTCTCTTCTACGTCGGTCTCGGCGAGGCGCGCTATCGGAAGCTCGGGACATTTTCCACCGGCATGAAGCAAATGGTCAAGTTGGCCCAGGCTCTCGTGCACGGACCGCAGCTGCTGATGCTCGACGAACCGACCAACGGCCTCGACCCGCCGGCCCGCAAACGCATGCTCGAGTTGGTGACCGATATCCGCAACCGTGGCGAGGCCCACATCCTGCTCTCGTCACACCTCCTGCGCGACGTGGAAATGGTGTGCGACGAGGTCATGATCCTCAAGAACGGCCGCATCGCGGCCGCCTGCGACCTCGAGGCCGAGAGAAAGGCCAACCGGTCCTTTGTCGAGCTCGAGCTGCAGACCGCCAACGACAGCTTCGCGGAAGCGCTCACCGAGCTTGGTTGTGAGCTCGCGGTGCACGAGACCGGGCGGATGAAGCTGGTGCTGCCGGAGGGGCGGACGGTCCGCGATCTCTACACCATCGCCGACCGGCTCGATGTCGGCATCCGCCACCTCGACCTCAAACGGGACTCGCTGCAGGACATCTTCCTGCGCGCCATGGAGGACGACGATGGCGGTCTATGAACGAACCTGGCGCCGTTACCAGGGCGAGCTCACGCCATTGCCCTGGCGCTTCCTGGTGGTGACCCGGTACGCCCTCACCGATGCCTTCGCCTCCCGGCTGTTCACGGCGCTTTACGCCGTTTGCTTCCTGCCCTCCGTGATCGGGCTGTTCTTCATCTACTTCAGCCACAACGCCTCGCTCCTCCAGCAGCTTGGCGCGCCGAAGGATCTGATGGACATCCTGACTGCGCAGTTCTTCATGATCCTCTTCTCGTGGCAAGCGCTGCCCGCCTTCCTGGTGGCGGTCATCGTGTCGCCGAGCCTGATCGCCGCCGATCTCGCCAACAACGCCCTGCCGTTGTATCTCGCCCGGCCCATCGATCGGCGCGAGTACGTGCTCGGCAAGATGGCGGTGCTGGCGATTCTGCTGTCCCCGATGACCTGGGTGATGGGCCTCCTGATCTTCGGCCTCCAGGCATACTTCGAGGGCGGTGGGTGGTGGCTTCAGAACTACCGGATCGGCCTCGCATACCTGGTGGGTCATCTCGCGTGGATCGTCGTGATCTCCATGCTCACGTTGGCGATCTCGGCCTGGGTGCGGTTCAAACCGGTGGCCCGGGGCGCACTCTTCGGCATCATCTTCATCCTCGCGGGCTTTGGCACAGCGGTCAACGGCGTCACCGGCACCTCCTGGGGCGATCTCATTAACCTCGTCCGCGCCATCAACAGCGTGGTCATGTCGCTCTTCGGCGCGCCGACCCCGAGCGGCCTCCCCGTGATTTTCAACTGGTTCACACTCGCGGCCGCCACGGCGCTCAGCGTCTGGCTCATCAACCGCAAGCTCCGCCCTCACGAGGTCGTGCGATGAGCTCGGATCGCATCGTTTTCTCAGACGTCTCGAAGTTCTACGGCGAGGTCCTGGGAGTGAACAGGGTCAACCTCGAGGTACCGCCGGGTCTGACCGGCCTCGTGGGCCCCAACGGTTCCGGGAAGAGCACCCTGATGCACCTCATGACCGGGCTTCTGAGGCCGAGCCGGGGGGAGATCTCGGTGCTCGGGATCGCCCCGGACCGCCCCGAAGAGCTCTTCCGGATCGTCGGCTACTGCACCCAGTACGACAGCTTTCCGAATGGCGCTACCGGAATCAGCTTTCTCAGCCACGCGCTGGCGCTGCATGGGTACTCGAAGGCTGAGATCGACGAACGGGCGTGGGCCGCCATCGAGCGTGTGGGACTCACGGACGCCGCCCGCCGCCGGATCGCCGGCTACTCGAAGGGCATGCGCCAGCGGATCAAGCTCGCCCACGCCCATTGCCACGACCCGCAGGTGCTGGTGCTCGACGAGCCGCTCAACGGCCTCGACCCCATGGGGCGGGCGGAGATGATCGACCTCTTCTCCGGGCTCGCGCGGGAGGGCCGGCACGTGGTCGTCTCCAGCCACATTCTGCACGAGGTAGACCTGATCTCGGACGGCGTGATTATGATTCACGGCGGGGCGATCGTCGCCGAGGGCGAGATCCGCGCGGTGCGCGGCGAGATCACCTCGCACCCGATCCAGGTCCTGATTCGCTGCGACAAGCCAAACCAGGTGGCATCGGAGGTCTTCCGCCTCGAGCACGTGGTCGAGGCGCGCATTCTCGAGGACGAGGGGCTGTTGGTGCGCACCCGCGACGCCGACGCTTTTTTCGCCGAGCTCAACCGGATCGTCCTCTCCGGTGACGTCGTGGTGGAGACGGTGGCGCCGGCGGACGAGAGTGTGCACGCGGTCTACGACTATCTGATTGGCGAGGGTACGGGTGGAGGAAGCGTATGACCGCCGCCATCGAAGTGGACGCGCGTGTGTGGCGCAGCCAGATTTGGACCATCACAAAATCGGAGGTCCGCCGCACTCTCTTCAGCCGCCGCTCGTTCGCCGTCTACCTCCTCGTGGCGATGCCGCTCGCGTTGATGGTGCTGAGGGCGATTTTCATGCCCGACGCCCTGCGTGTCAACGCCGCGGACGCGACAACTGAGTTCGCCGAGGTCTTCTTCTTCTTCATCCTCCGCTTCGTCGTCTTCTTCGCCAACGCCATGATCTTCGTTCGCCTCTTCCGCGGCGAGATCCTCGAGCGATCGCTCCACTTCACCCTCCTCGCGCCGATCCGCCGGGACGTGTTGGTGATAGGGAAGTACCTTGGGGGCGTGCTGTCGGCGACCCTTCTCCTCGTGCCCGCCACCGCCCTCACCTACCTGCTGGTCTTCCTTCCGCACGGACGCGCCGGTTTGACGCTGATGTTATCGGCCGCCGGCCTCGCCAACCTCCTGACCTACCTGCTGATCGTCATCCTGGCCTGCTTCGCGTACGGCGCCCTCTTTATGCTTGCCGGCCTCTATTTCAAGAACCCGATGGTCCCGGCCCTGATTTTCCTCGGCTGGGAGACGCTGACCCCGTTCCTGCCGGCCCTTCTCAAGTCGCTGAGCTTCGTCCACTATCTTGCGTCCTTCACACCGGTACCGGTGAATCTGGGCGCCTTCGCCATCCTCGCAAAGCCGGTGTCGTGGTGGGTCGCGCTGCTTGCTCTCCTGGTGTCCTCCACAGTGCTGGTGTTTCTCGCCTCCCGAGCGGCTCGAAACCTCGAAGTCACATACTCGTCGGAGTAAGGAGGTGAGGGAGTGAGGAGGTTAGGAGGTGAGGACCTAACTTCCTAACCCCTAACCTTTTACGCACCAAGGTTTCATGGCCACCCGATATTCAACCATCGGATAGCGGATTCCGAGTCGGGAAACCGAGAAAGACCGGCTCCGGTTGCAGCTCGATGGCGAAGCGTTGCCGCACGCTCTCGCGGATGTCCCGCGCCAGGGCCACCAGCTCGGCGGTGGTGCCGCCGCCGTGATGGACGAGAGCCAGCGCGTGGGCGTTTGAGATACCGACCGACCCGCGCCGCAGGCCCTTTGCAAATCCGGCGTGCTCGATCAGCCACGCCGCCGGCACCTTGAAACGGTCCTCACCGATCGGGAACGAGGGCAGGCTCTCACCTGGGCGCAGGGCGCCGCTTCCTCGGGCCTCCTCCTCGAGGACGGCGAGGGAAACGGCGTTCAGCACTGGGTTGACGAAGAACGAACCCACACTGCGCCGATTGGTGTCGGTTTCGTCGATCACCATCGACTTGGCGCGCCGCAGGTCGAGCACGGCCTCGCGAACCTCGGCAACACTCGGGGTGCCCCGGCGGGCGCCCAGAGCCTTCTCGAGCTCTCGGTATGTCACGGTTGGCGTCCCCCCACGGAGCAGCCGAAATGTGACGGCCAGCACGAGGAAGCGGCCGGGAATCTCCCGAAACGTACTCGTCCGGTAGCCGAAACCGCATTCTGCGCCGGACAGCGAGCGAAGGTCGAGGCTCTGCAGATCCAGTACCTGGACGTTTTCGACGACTTCGGATACCTCCCGTCCGTAAGCCCCGACGTTCTGGATCGGCGTCGCCCCGACCGAGCCCGGGATCCCGGAGAGACATTCGACTCCAGCCAGATCTTCGCCGACACTGCGCTCGACGAGCCCATCCCACGACTCACCAGCGGCCGCGGTCACCCTCACAACGTCGCCCTCGCGCTCGAGAACGAGACCGCGCATGGCCACCCGAAGCAGAATCCCAGGCCAGCCGCCGTCCGCCGCCACAACGTTCGAACCACCGGCGATGATCGCCAGGGGAAGATCGTTACGGCGGGCCCACCGAATCGCCTCTCTCGCGGTCGCAGTGTCCGCAACCTCGACGAAATACCGCGCCGTCCCCCCGAGCTCGAGACTGGTGAGCGGCGCCAGCGAGACGTCTGATGACATCCCGGGCGGCGGCAGATCGACCTTCGGCGTCACATCTTTCGACATCGTCACCAGTGTGCCCGACCCTGACCCATTCACCAAACAATTGGACTGTCCAATCCGAGTACAGTGGAATCCCATGATCCTCATGGCGAAGAAGCTCTGATCTCAGGTTATAATCGGAATTGGGTATTAGACTTGAAGAATCAACAGGTCGTCATGACCCGCCTTGGTCGGGACACGTTCACGAGAGCGTCGGAGGTGGTTCGCGACAGCGCCATCGAACTCCACCACCATCCCTGGGACGACAATACGCTGGAGCTCGTCCAAAACACGAGGTTCGACGCGATCGTCATCGGTTTTCCCGGTCCCATCAGGGAGTTGCGTCGCTTTGTCCAGTGTGTTCGCTCTCCGGGTTCAGCCAGCCAACGGAGTGGCATCGTGCTGCTCGCCGAGCCCGATCACCTTCGGGCCGCCGAAGCTTTCGTCGGAATCGGAGTTGGAATCAACCGCGCCATCGCCTCCAGCGACCTCGAACAGCTCCTCGAATCAGCCATCACCGGTCTGACGGCGGTGGCGCCCAGGGTTCCCGTCCGGGCCCCGACCCGAGTCATCCTCCATCTCGAGCAGCGCCCCTTGCGCACTTTCTGCCAGACTGAAAACATCTCCGAGAGCGGAGTGCTCCTGCGGGGATTCGGCCACTATCCTCCAGGCACCACCATCGATTTTGAGATCAATATCCCGGGTCAGAGCGACCCCATCCGGGGCTCGGCGACCATCGCCCGCACCACCAATGTTGAGCACGAGCGATTGGAGGGGGTCGGCGCTCGGTTCAACAACTTCCGCGGCACCGACCGCGGTCGCCTCACCGCCTACCTCAATCAGCACCTTCATTAGTTTTGAGTTTTTAGTTTTTAGTTTTGAGATACGGACGCCCTTCGTGCGTCGTGACTCACCCCCGATCGGGATTTCGGATTTCGGAATGCCGATTTCGGGTTTTCACTTCCCCCTGAGACAGCCCCGGCTCGAACAACTCAAAACTCATAACTCATAACTCAAAACTCAAAACTCCGCGCTCACGCGGTCTCGCCACATTCGTTCGAGCTCGTCGACGAGCTCGATGTCGGCGCGGATCCCATTCACCTGATTGATCTGGACGATCGTGGTCGGCGAAGTGAAGTTGACCTCGGTCAGATCCTCACCGATAAAGTCGAGTCCGAGCAGGTGGAGCCCCAGCGGATTGAGGTCCTCGGCAACGACCCGGCAGGCCTCGAGCTGGCGCGTCGTCGGCTCCAGACGCGCCGCGGTCGCGCCCTGGTGGAGGTTGGCGAGTCGTGAGCCGTCCGCCGGCACCCGCAGAACGGACCCCAGCACCTTGTCGTTGATGGTGAGAATGCGGAGATCACCGGTGGTTTCGATGGCATCGAGGAAGGGCTGCACAATGACGTGCGGTTTCCACTGCTCCCAGTAGTCGCGGAGCTCGTCATCGGTCGCCGACTGTCGGATAAAGGTGACGCCGATGCCGCAGTAGGTGTTCTCGGGTTTGAGCACCACCTCGCCGGGCAGCGCGCGCACCGCCTCCACCACCTCTTCGGCGCTCGAGCAGACCGCGGTCGGCGCCGCGTACTCCGGGTAGCGCAGCGCCGCGGTGTGCTCGGACAGCTGGTAGGTGGCCGGCGGCCGGTTCATCTGGACGATCTCCGGAGGCGCCGCCTCGAAGTGCCGGGTCCGCGAGATGAAGCCCTCGTCCACCGGCGGGTCCTTGCGTTGCAGGATCACCCGGTAGTCGCCGACGTCGGCGGTGCGCCCCGCTCCAAGCTCCCAGAAGGGACTGCGGGCGGCATCCGACGACAAGATCTCGCGCACCGGAAGGTTCCCGAGAAAGGCTTCCGAACTCTGTTCCGGGTCGGTGGCCGGAAGATCGAGGTAGTCGACCGCAATCCCCCTGGCGAGCAACTCGGTGCTCACGCACACCCCGAGATCGAACTTCGGGTTGAGATCTTCGAGGCTGTCGGCGACGAGCAGGTATCGATTCT
>JAIVTZ010000063.1:0-10042 GCA_049188105.1 Deltaproteobacteria bacterium
CCTCGCGCGTCTTGTGGATCTGCAGGGCCGGACGAATGGTTTCCGGGTAGGACATGGTGAGACCCGCGATCAAGCCGTCGGCGTCGCCCTGGTGCAGCATCATGTTGCCGAAGTAGACCGGGTCGCGCATGAGCTTGCGGGCATTGTCGAGGGTGACCCCGGAGCGCCAGCGAGTCCGGGCGAGGACCTCGGCGTAGGCCTCGCAGTTACCGTCGCTTGCCGGATCCACCACCTCGATCGCGCCCTCGGGAACCTCGTGGTCGGCGAGCAGCCCGGTGATGATTTCCCTGGAACCTAAGAGCACCGGCTTGCAGATACCCTCCTCGGCGAGGATCTTGGCGGCGCGGACGATCTTTTCCGCCTCGCCCTCGGGGAAGAGGATCCGTTTGGGATCGAGCTTGGCCTGGTCGAAGACGCCGTGCATGACCTGCCGGGTGCGCGACAGCCGGTTTTCCAGCTCGCGGATGTAGTCTTCTTTCGAAGAGTACGGCTTGCGCGCGACACCGCTCTCAATCGCGGCTTCGGCCACCGCCGGCGCCTCCCACAGCAGCACCCGATAGTCGAACGGTTTCGGGATGAGATACTCACGACCAAAGCGAAACGGTTTGCCTCCGTACGCCCGGACCACCGAGTCCGGCACGTCCTCCTTCGCGAGATTTGCCAGCGCGTGTGCCGCGGCCAGCTTCATCTCCTCGTTGATGCCGGTCGCCGCTACATCGAGAGCGCCGCGGAAGATGAAGGGAAATCCGAGCACGTTGTTGACCTGATTGGGGTAGTCGGAGCGACCGGTAGCGACGATCACGTCGGGCCGCGCGGCGAGGGCGTCCTCGGGTGAGATCTCGGGCTCTGGGTTGGCCATGGCGAAAATGACCGGGTTGTCGGCCATCGTCTTGACCATCTCCTGGGTCACCAGACCCTTGACCGAGACCCCGGCAAAGACGTCGGCGCCCTTCATCGCGTCGGCCAGGGTGCGGGCGTCGGTCTCGACAGCGAAGCGCTCTTTGTACGTGTTCATGCCCTCGGTGCGGCCCTTGTAGATCACGCCCTTGGAGTCGACCAACAGCAGGTTCTCGGGTTTGACGCCGAGCGAGAGATAGAAGGTCGCGCAGGCGATGCCGGCGGCGCCGGCGCCCGAGAAGACTACCTTGACGTCGCCGATCTTCTTGCCCGCCACCTCGAGGGCGTTGACCAGGGCGGCGCCGGAGATGATGGCGGTGCCGTGCTGGTCATCGTGGAAGACCGGAATGTCGCAGCTCTTCTTGAGAGCCTCCTCGATTTCGAAGCAGTCGGGGGCGCCGATGTCCTCGAGATTGATGCCTCCGATGGTGGGCGCCAGGAGCTCGCAGAATCGAATGATCTCTGCCGGGTCCTTGCTGTCGACCTCGATGTCGAAGACGTCGATGTCGGCGAAGGTCTTGAAGAGGACGCCCTTGCCCTCCATCACCGGCTTGCCCGCCATCGGCCCGATGTCGCCGAGTCCGAGGACGGCGGTGCCGTTGGACACCACCGCCACCAGGTTTCCCTTGTTGGTGTACTCGTAGACCAGCTCGGGGTCGCGCGCGATCTCGAGGCACGGTTCCGCCACCCCGGGGGTGTAGGCGAGCGATAGGTCGCGTTGAGTGATGCAGGGTTTGGTGGGGACCACCTCGGTCTTGCCGTGCCGCTTTCCGGTGTGGTAGGCGAGGGCTTCTTCACGGGTGATCTTTTTCATGGGTCTTCTCCTTGTTCGAATGCGGCGCCTCCGGCGGCGTATTCCGCGCGTGGACGATAGTCCGCGGGAGGGCTGAGGTCAACCTTGTCGTTTCCTCTTTTTTTTCTGCTTTGGATTTCCTCTATTATCCGTTGTTCCCCGATACTCACATCCAGTAATCCAAAGCAGAAATAAAGAACTCATGGATGGTCGGCAGTACGCAAGAGTGCGAGCCGCACGAGCTCATTGAGCAGCGCCGGGAAATCAAGACCCGAGAGTCCCCACAGACGGGGATACAACGAGATCGAGGTGAAGCCAGGAATGGTATTGACCTCGTTGACCCACAGACCGCCGCCGTCGTCCTCGAGGAAGAGGTCAACCCGCGCCATCCCGGCGCACCCCAGGAGGCGGAAGACCTCTACCGCCAGGTCCTGCGCCCGAGCCGCCGTCTCGTCATCCAGCGGCGCCGGCGCCAGCAGCTCGCAATCCGAGTCCACATACTTGTCCTCGTAGTCATAGAACTCGTGTCCCGGAACCACCTCGCCAGGGATTGCCGCCCGCGGCTCGCGATTTCCGAGCACCGCCACCTCGATCTCACGTCCGTCGATGCCGCGCTCGACCAGTGCGCGGTCACCGTGACCCAGCGCGAGGTCGACGGCAGCGGCGAGATCGTGGTTCTCGTTCACCTTGCTGATGCCGATCGACGACCCGAGGCGCGCCGGTTTGACGAACACGGGCAGACCGAGACCGAGGCAGTGCTCGATCACGCCGTCCCGGTCCTCCGCCCAGATCGCACGATCGACCGTCTGCCACTCCGGCGTCGGCACCCCGGCCTGCGCGAGCAATCCCTTGCAGAAGATTTTGTCCATGCACAACGCCGACGACGCGGCGTCGCAGCCCACGTGGGGCAGGCCGAGCATCTCGAAGAGGCCCTGGATCGTACCGTCCTCGCCGTAGGGGCCGTGCAGCACCGGGAAGGCGAGGTCGAAGTCCTCTTCGAGGAGGCGCGGATCGAGGCGGTGAAGGCCCTTGAAACCGGCCACGGAGTCGGTGCGGTCGGGTGCTTCCGCGAGGACCCGCTCGGCGGTGGCGGCGTCCGCCCACAGCCCCGTCTTGTCGATGGCCATGGGAACGACCTCGAATTTCTCCCGGTCCAGGGCGCGGTCGACCGACCGCGCGGAGACGATGCTGACCTCGTGTTCCTCCGAGCGCCCGCCGAAGATCAGGGCGACGCGGAGCTTGCCGGTTTGGTTGCTGACGGTCATCCTGGGCCTCCCTACCCTCACTCTCACTGTGCCGCGCCATTGTGACCGATCGGCGGCCGCCGTGTGTCCCGCTCATGGCGGACTTAGAGGTTTTGGACGAAATCAGCGGGCGCGATCACGTTCGCCCAGTTAGGTGGGTTTTCCAGGAGCGCCCGATCACCGGTGACCAAGACAGTACCAGGGTGGGCCGCCAAGAGCGCCCACAGGTGGCGGTCGCCGCGATCGGGGGGGAGCGAAGGCGGATCGACGGGCTCGCGCACGACGGCGTTGTCGACCACCGTGGTCAACACGATGTCTATTTTGGAGTCGTCCAAGCCGTGCCGTGCACGCAATGTTGGACGCAGCAGGACTGCCCGGTACTCGGCAAGAAGGTCCACCGATAGCAGGAAGATGAGCGAGCCCTGGAGCATGGCGTCAACGATACGAGCTGTTGGCGCGTTGGGGTCGGAGGTCAGGATGCCGCTGACGACGACATTCGTGTCGACGACAATCGAAAGCCTCACGGCGAGCGCTCGGCGGTAGTTTCCTCGACCGCCAGATCGATGGCCTCGGTCTCAGGCATCGCTGCGCGTTGCCGGGAACGCGCGACCAGGGCCGCCGAGCTCTCGGCGGTCTTGATGCCGTAAAAGTCGAGACTCTCGGCCACCAACCGGCCGATGGTGGTGCCTCGATTGGCCGCGGCCGCCTTGAGAGCCCGATGCAGCTCGTCGGGAAGACTGATGGTCACTCGTGCCACATAGCCTCCTCGTTGTCCTCTATGCGAATACAGGAAAACATCACTTCATATTCTCATCTTAACATAAATGCACCAACAGATGCCGATGGCGGTATCAGGTGGCCGGTGGTGGAGGAGGATTACTCGCGGGCGGTTGGCTCCTGATCGAAGAGCTCCAGGAACTCTCCGTAGCCGGCATCCTCCAACTCCTCGACCGGTATGAAGCGAAGCGCGGCGGAATTCATGCAGTAGCGGAGACCAGTGGGCTCCGGACCGTCGTCGAAGACATGGCCGAGGTGGGAGTCGGCGCCTGAAGAGCGCACCTCGGTGCGGACCGTGAACCAGCTCCGGTCCTTCTTCTCGACGGTGTTCTTTGCCACCAGCGGTTGCGTAAAGCTCGGCCATCCGGTGCCGGAGTCGAACTTGTGGATGGAGGCGAAGAGGGGTTCGCCCGAAACCACGTCGACGTATATACCCGCCCGGTGGTTGTCCCAATAGGCGTTTTCGAAGGGCCGTTCGGTACCGTTCTCCTGGGTCACCCGGTACTGCTCGGGAGTGAGATTCTCCCGGAGCTCCTGATCAGTCATCTGGACGCCTCCTCGTGATTTTTCGCCGTGGTCGTCCCCGGCCGTGGCCGGTAGGCTCGCGGCAGAAAGCACGCCAATGCACAGTGCGGCGGTGACGGTGATGATCGTGCCTGATTTCATTTCTTGTCTCCCCACAGCTCAGCGAGGCGGCGGTCGCGTCCGCAGCCCTTGCGGTAGTACGCATAGCGAATCGGGTTCTTTTTGGCGTAGTCCTGGTGGTATGCCTCCGCCGGGTAGAAGGCGGTAGCTGCGGTAATCTCGGTGACGATCGGCTCCGGGAAGACCGCGCTCTCCTCGAGCTCCGCCTTCGACCGTTGTGCGGTGTCACGCTGCGCGTCGTCGTGAAAGAAGACCGCGCTCCGGTACTGGCTGCCGACGTCGCAGAACTGGCGATCGCTAACGGTCGGGTCAATGCTGTGCCAAAACTTCACCAGCAGCTCGCCAAAGCTGATGATCGTCGGGTCAAAGACGATGCGCACCGCTTCGGTGTGACTCGTGCCGCCCGCCGAAACCTGTTTGTACGTCGGATTGGCCACGGTACCGCCGGTGTATCCCGAGGTCACGGAGATCACTCCTTCGATCTTTTCAAAATCGGCTTCCATGCACCAGAAGCAGCCGCCCGCGAGGGTGGCATAGGCAGTCTCGCTGTGATCATCGGCCACCACGGCAACCGTCACGAATGCCGCCACCATCAGCAAGACCGCCACGCGCCAGGCCGGCGCCTTCGATCGATGCACTCTCATCGCTGATCCTCCACTTCCACCTATGTAATGCCGGAAGAGTGGGAAAAGTTCCCCGTTATCCCGAATTCCACCCTCCGCCCGTTTCAGTCTCCGTGCCCACGTCCGTACCCGGTTTCTGGTTGCGCGCTTCCGGCGGTGACGGGGTTCGTTCTTCATCGCGTGTCCGCGAGAGGATGCCAGGCACGCCGACATGACGTTGAGGACAACGTCATGTCGGGATGCCAGGCACCTCCGGTGAACGCGCCCTCGCGACCCTCGCGACGAGGCCCTCCGCGACAGCGCCACGCCGACTGTGGGTTCCCGGCAGAGGATGCAAGCTGGGGGGCGGCAAATTCGAAATTCGAAATTCGAAATTCGAAATTTCGTGGAGCCAGCATCGATCGCCTCGATGGCAGATTTGACATTTTGTTGACAGAGCATGCGATCGGTTCGCGAACCGAATCCGGCTCTTCCGCGTTTGATGTGGTGGAGGTTGCCCCCGATGGGCGCTTCCAATGTGCCGATGGGTCCCCGCCGACGAGCCGCTCCGGCTACAATCGTTGGGGACGCCGACTGGAGGACCGATGAACATCGCTTTTTTCGAGCCGCTGAACCGAGCCTGGGAGAGGATGAAGCACATCCTGTGGCAGCCCTTCGATCTCTCCAAGTGGCTCGTGCTGGGCTTTTCGGCCTGGCTCGCAGGTCTCGCCGACGGCGCCGGCGGCGGCGGATGGAAGTGGATGGCCGACGAGAATGACTTCCCCGGCCATTACAATCTCCACTCCAACGGCGACACTTTCCGGAGTGCCGGCGAGGCGTTGATCTGGCTGCCGATCGTCTTTGTCGTCATCATGGCCGTGGCGGCCGTCCTGCTCCTCATCCTGTGGTTGTCGTCGCGGGCGAAGTTCATCTATCTCGACAACGTGATCCACAACAGAGCCCAGATTGTCGAGCCGTG
Organism: Deltaproteobacteria bacterium; assembly: GCA_049188105.1. GTDB lineage: Bacteria > Acidobacteriota > Thermoanaerobaculia > Thermoanaerobaculales > Sulfomarinibacteraceae > Sulfomarinibacter. Next base: position 5,938 of record JAIVTZ010000063.1, read on the forward strand.
GCACCGGCTCCGCGATCTCGGCAACTCTCTCTTCCTTTGGCGGGTCGGTTTCGTCGTGGCCTGCGGGTTGATCGTGCTGCTGCTCCTCCTCCTCTTCTTCGCGCCGGCGGCGACTCTGTCGTTTTCGGACGCCCTCGCCGGTCTTTCGTACGCCGCGATGGGCTTTGGCGTGCTGATTCTCATCGTCTTTGGAGTCCTCGCCGCGTACGTGGCGCTGCTCCTCGAGGGGTTCGTGATCCCGATCATGTACAAGTTCGACCTCAAGGCCACCGAGGCGTGGCGCTACTTTCTGCCCTGGCTCAAGGCGCGGCCGCTGCCGTTCTTCCTCTACGGGCTATTCGTGCTCGCGCTGGGATTCTGCGCTGTCGTGCTCTTCGGTCTGGTGTGTTTGCTCACCTGCTGCATCGTCGCCCTGCCGTACGTGGGGACGGTGATCCTGCTCCCGATCTGGGTCACTTACCGGCTCTTCAGCGTCGAATTCCTGGCCCAGTTCGACCCGGGTTTCGATCTCTTCATGCCGGCGGAGATTCCGGCGGAGACCGGCGAGTAACGCTGTAGCCGAGGGCCAGATCACAGATTACGAGGGCGATGAGGACGCCGACCAACAGCGCCCTGATCTGGCCTTCGCTCACCGCCGTGATCACATGCGCACCGACCTTGCTGACAAAGACCGAGGTCTGGTTCTGTGCGCCCTCGATTTCGGCCCGGTGAGGCGGCGGCCAGGGATAGGACGAACTGGCGAGAGTCGCGCCGAAAATTTGTTCGAGGATCAGGTTCTCGCGAAACGCCGTCGTCATGAGCTCGCGAAAGGCCGGTGAACCCGGTGTGAGCTTGCGGGCCTGTGCGGCGCTGCTGTCGCGGGCGAAGAGGTGGACCCGGGCCTCGTAGGTGAACGGGTCCACCCCCGGCGAGGTGCGGCGGAGGAAATCTCCGTAGTTTCGCCGCGAAGCGTCGAGCGCGGCCGCAACCTCCCCTGCGCGCGAGCGGTCGGCGCGCGCCAGGTCGCCGAGGGATAGACGAGACCGGAAGGACGTCAGCTTGTCGAGCCGGTGGAGGTGGCCGTACTCGCTCATAGCCTCGTCCTCGGATCCGAGGTACTCGAGGGCGGGGATGAGCTCTGCCAGGCGGTTAACGCGCCGTGGGGTGGCGGCGAGGCACAGGGTGAGCAGCATGACCACGGCCGCGGCGAGCCGGCAGAGTCGGCGCAGCGATCCACGGCTGATCGGCGGCGCCGGCGCGAGGCGCGAAATGGCGATTTGGACCAGAATCGAGGCGCCGCCGTTGAGGGCAATGTCGCGATAGTCCCAGTAGCGGCCCGGCACCCACCACTGGATGATCTCGTCGAAGATGCCGACGAGGATTCCGATCAGGGCGCCGACGACGAAGACCGAGCTATCGTGGATACCGGTGCGCAGGGCTCGAAAGAGCAGCACACCGAGAACTCCGTACTCGAGGAAGTGAACCGTCTCCTCGGGTTGTCCCATCAGACGCCAGGTCCAGATCACCAGGACGGCGGTGACCGCGAGCAACAACGCGGCATCGGCGACCGGGAGGCGCCGGCGCCGACGGCGGAGGAGGATGAGCCCGGCCGCGCAAACCGCAACAACGACGAGGATGACGCCAATGCCGATAAGCTCGGCGGGCCATCGCGCCACGAAGAACTCTCTGAGGCTGCGGACTAACGGGATCGTGGTATAGATCACCACGATCCACGCCACGACAGCGAGCCAACGGAGGAGAGGACCCTGGGTCATCGAAGGCATCGTACCCGACGCAGGTTCGCGGCGCAGCCCCTTTGTACTCCCATCTCGGGTATAGTCCGAAGCCATGCCGGCTCCCGATCCGCCGAATGAAGCGAGCGTCGTCCATCTCGATACGGCGCGGGTCTGGAGGGGCGGCCAACTGCAGGTTTTTCTCCTCCATCGCGAGCTCTTGCGCCGTGGCGTGCCGAGCCGGCTGTTGGCGCGGGCTGGGGGTGGTTTGCACCGGCGTTGCGTCGACCAGGGGCTGCCGGTGGAGCCGGTAGGCGTGATGAGGCCGTGGTACCCGCCGGCGCTGCGGACGGTGCGACGGTTCACTCGCGCGGCGGCGATCGTCCACGCGCACGACTCGCACGCGGCGTCGCTGGCTGCCGCGGCGCGGGTGGGCAACCCGGCTTTGAAGGTCGTGTGTCACCGGCGGATCGCCTATTCGATCGGCGGCCCGATGGCTCTCAGGTGGAAGTACCGTCGGACGGATCTGTGGATCGCGGTCAGCGCCGAGATTGCGGGAATTCTCCGGGCGGCGGGTGTCGGCCGTTGCTCGGTCGTGCCGTCGGCAGTCGATGTTTCAAGCTTTCTCGAGGCCGCCCGAACCGCTGATCTGGGGAGAATGCGGTCTCAGCTGCGGATCGAGGACCGCGCTCCGGTCGTCGGCCTGGTCGGGGCTTTCACGCGTCAGAAAGGTCACGATGTGTTGTTGCGCGCAGCACCGACGATCCTCTCTGCGGCGCCGGACACGGTGTTCTTGTGTGTCGGCGAGGGTCGACTCCGATCGCAGTTTCAACGCCGGATCAGCGCGGCCGGGCTCGAGGGCGCCTTCCGCTTTACCGGTTTTCGAGACGACGTAGCGGCGCTCATGGCCCTGCCGACCGTGATGGTTGCGCCGAGTCTGAACGGTGAAGGCTCGAGCGCGGCTCTCAAGGAAGCGATGGTCCTCGGCAGGGTGATCGTCGCCACGGATCTGCCCGGGAACCTGGAGGTTCTTGGCGGCGCCGGGATCACGGTTCCGGTCGGCGATGCGGACGCGCTCGCCGAGGCCGTTGTCGGATTACTCGGTGATTCGTCGCGGCGCGAGGAGCTGAGCGCCGCCGGTCGTGCGCAGACGGAGAGATTCAGACCGGAAGCCATGGCCGCGGGCGTACGGAGGGCGTATGACAGCCTCCGTCGAGGGAGCTCGTGATGGGCGATCCGGCGCCGATTTCTGCGGTGCTCATCACCCACAACGCTGAGGAGCACCTCGACCGGGCGCTGGCCGCTCTCGGGCGATGTGCCGAAATCGTGGTTTTGGATTCGGGTTCGACTGATCGTACTAAGGACATCGCTCTTGCCCATGGGGCGAGCTGGTTTGAACGACCCTTCGACGGCTACGGGTCCCAGAAGCGCCATGCCGTCGTGCGGGCGCAGCATGACTGGATCCTGTCGGTGGATGCCGACGAGATCCTCGACGACGAGGCAAGCGACGCGATCGCGGCGATCGACTGGACTCGCCAAAATCCGGCCGCATGCTGGCGGATCCGACGCCGCCCCTTTGTCGGCAATCGAGAAATACGCCACGGTCACTGGGTTCCGGACCTCACGGTCCGGCTCTTTCACCGCGGCCACCACGATTTTTCCAACCGGCCGATCCACGAGGGGGTGCAACCGACCGGGCCGGTGCGCACCCTTCCCGGCAGCCTGCTCCATTACAGCTACCGGGACCTTGGCGAGGTCATCCGGATGGACTACCACCGCGCCAAGGCGGCGCGCTACCGGGCGGCGGGGCGCAGCGCGAGCGGACCGGCGCTCGCAGTGCGGGCGATGTGGGCGTTTTCCTACAGCTACTTTCTCCGCCGCGGCTTCCTCGACGGCCCGGCCGGAGTGGTGGTCGCCGTCGCCGGGTCGGTCAACGCGGTCATGGGGCTGGCGATGGCGAGTGAAGAGGGCAGTGACCGCGACTCAATCCCTCCTTTGCTATGATGAGTCGCGAATCGCTTGGAGGCACTCATGACCGAGAAGAAGGGAAACGGTTCCGGGCTCGGCATTATCGGCTACGACAGCTACGAGTTCGTGGTTGCCGACGTCGAACGCAGCCGCAGGTTCTACACCGAGATGATGGACGTACCCGAGGTGGCGCGATTGGATGAGCGTTCGGCGGCGGAGCGGGGCGAGGACGCGCTGCTCTTCGCCGCCGGTAAGGCTCGCTGCGTGTGCGTTACCCCCTCGGAGCGTGGATCGTCAGCGGACCGCTGGCTCACACGGCATCCCGACGGGGTGCGGTTGGTGGGCTTCCGGGTGCGCGATCTCGAGGCGACCCGGAATGTGCTGGCCCAGCGCGGCGCCGCGTTCTGCACCGAGGTGGTTGAGAG
>JAIVTZ010000064.1:0-9997 GCA_049188105.1 Deltaproteobacteria bacterium
CATGTTCCCGGGGGGATCATCGTTTTGGGGATTGCCGAACGAAGAAACAAGAACGGGGGTTGTGCTCACCAGGAAAACTGTGAGGATGACGCGGGAACCATGCATGAACGCGCCTCCTTTCGCGCCGGAGCCGGCGCATTAGATTCCTTACGGTTCTTCTACGGTTCTCTCGTTAAGGTGTTCACCAGTCTTCAGTGCCGTCTAGGGTGATTCGAATGAAGCGGCTGAGTTCGCGGAGATCGCACGCCAAGTCAGAGATCTCTTCGCCGCTGCCGCAGAGTCCCTCGATCAAGCCGCCAGTGAGGGGCTTTGAGTCGATCAGGTCGGCAGAGCGCTGGCAGGGTTACCGCGCAGCCTCGACGAGCCCGAAGGTCCTTCTCCGCTCGTGGAACCAGCTCACGGCTTGGTCGAGATTCTCGGGGCCGAATTCCGGCCAGGGACAATCGGTGAAAAAGAGCTCGGCGTAGGCCACCTGCCAGAGCAGAAAATTGGAGAGTCTCCGTTCGCTCCCCGTGCGGATGACGAGGTCGACGGGTGGGGTGTCCCGAGTGTCGAGGTTGCCGGCGAAGAGACGGTCATCGATCGCGTCCGGCTGGAGCTTTCCTTCGGCGACCCGGCGCGCGACGCGGCGAACGGTGCGAACGATCTCGTCGTGGCCGCTGTAGGAGAGCGCCAGAGTCAAGCGCATCCCGCCCAGACCGCAGGTCGCGTTCTTGACCCGTGCGAGCAACGCGCGCGCACGGCTCGGCAGCCGACTGATGTCACCGATCGTCGCAAGCTCGATGTCGTGTTTCCTGAGCCGGGCCTCCTGCTCGATGAGGAACTGGGCCAGGAGGCTCATCAGTCCCTCGACCTCGAGGGTCGGGCGCGACCAGTTCTCGGTGGAAAAGGCGTAGAGGGTGAGGTAGCGGAGGCCGACCTCGCGGCAGTGGACGACGATCTTTCGAACCGCCGCCGCCCCCTGGTGGTGGCCCGCGAGACGGGCCAGCCCCCGCGCTTGCGCCCATCGGCCGTTGCCGTCCATGATGATCGCCACGTGTCGGAGAGCTGTCGCGTTCATTGGCTGTCCTCCGCGAGTCGAATCGATTGAAATGCCGGGCTGCAGCCGAGCTTGCGCCGAAACCGGAGGTGTCGCCGGCGGGCTGCTCGGACCAAGGGCCGCCAGGCCACGGCCACCAACTGGTGCCGGATGAGGAACGACCACAGCCAGTTGCAACGTTTGTAGAGGTAACTCATCGCCAGGTAACCCGGGATCGCCGCGTGGTCGTGTGGTCGCCGATGCCAGATGGAGGCGTGTGAGAACACCCGCCGATAGCACTCGGAGTACCCCTCTTCGAGTTCCTCCGGGGTCATGTTGCGGGGAAGGAAGACCGCGTGGGCTGTGTCGTAGCGGTCCCAGTCGCGGTGGAGAATCCGGCCCTCGGACTCGAGGCGGGCAAAGAGTGGCGTGCCGGGGTAGGGGGTGAGGATCTGGAAGGTGGCGCACTCGAGGCGTGTCTCCTCGATCCAGTCGACCAACTGGGCGAAGGACTCCACGGTGTCGTGGTCGAATCCGAGAACGAAGCTGCCGTTGACCTGGATGCCGTGTTCCTGCAGCAGGCGCACCCGTTCGGCGTAAACCTCGGGCGGGGGTGTTCTCTTGCCGGCATCGGTGAGATTGGCAGCGTTCAGCGATTCGAACCCAACAAAGACCCCGGTGCACCCGGCGAGGGCCATTTCCCGCACCAGGCTGGGATCGTCCGTGACATCGAGAGAGATCGCTGCACTCCAAATATGACCGAGAGGCCCCAGGGCACGACAGAGCGACCGGAGGTAGGCCCTGTTGGATCCGAGGTTGTTGTCGATGAAAACCGAGTAGGGCTGTCGTTCTCGCCGTATTTGACGAACGACCTGTGCCACCTCACGGGTCTGGTACGGCATGTCCATACCTTCGAGGGCCAGGTAGCAGAAGTCGCAGCGGTTGTGGCAGCCCCGGGTGGCGATGACGCTGGACGTGGTGAGGAAGCTCGACCGTGGCAACACCGAGGTTCGAGGCAGCGGTTGGTCCTCGAGGTGCGGCGCCACGAACGAACCGGCGTAACGGGAGGCCAGTCGGCCGTGCCGGTGGTCGCTCAGAATCTGAGGCCACACCACCGTTCCATCACCAACGACTATGGCGTCGGCGTGCAGAGAGGATTCGTCGGGGCAGCTGGTGACGTGCAGACCCCCCAGCACCACGATCACGCCGCGGCTGCGGTACCAGCGGGAGAGCTGGTAGGCGCGGGAGGCGAAGGTCAGGTGGACGGTAATGCCGACCACCTCAGGGATCGGGTTGGCCGGGGGAGACCCCTGGAGCAGATTTTCGTCCCAGAACCGGACGTTCCATCCCGGCGGTGTCGCTGCAGCGATGGAGGTCAGCGCCAGGCTCGGAGTGAGGACGTGTTTGCCGAAGCTGCCGTTGGGATCCTTCGGGTAGAAGGGATTGACCAGCAGGATCTCTCCGCGGCTCGGCCGGGATCGGGCCGCGAAATTCGGCAACGGGGGTGGTTCGACAAGCTTGCGGGGAATTCGGCGGGCCTGTGAAATCGGGTGGTTCATGTACCCAGGGTCGGCGCACATGGTGACCCGGCGGCGTCGCCCGCGTGGCAATTGTGTGGCGAACGATGGCGGTTCGAGACGGTCGCAGCTTTCTCAACCCGCCCACATGAGGTATTCGATTGCCGATTGGCATGCGCCCGCTTGTCGCAAAACCAGACAGAACTTGCGGTACCAAACCGGCTAAGGAGTGGGCGTCATCTCCTCCGCAATCTCGCCTTCGGCTATGATGATTTCGACCCGCCGGTTCTTGGCGCGCCCCTCGCGGGTTATATTGTCGGCCACGGGGCGATCAAAGCCGTAGCCCACCGCCACCGTGCGCCGCGCTGCAATCCCTTGTTGCGCGAGATAGTCGCGAACCGAAATAGCCCGACGTTCCGAAAGCCGCTGGTTGTGATCGGCGCTCCCGGTTGAGTCGGTATGTCCCTCCACCCGTAAATTGAGTTCGGGCATGATCAGCAGGATTCCGGCCAGTTTGGCGAGCACAATCCTGGTCTCAGTCTTGAGTGTCGCTTGGTTGGTGTCGAAGAGGATGTCGGGAAGGTTGACGACCATTCCCCTTGCCGAGGAATGGGTTTCCGCAACTTCTGAAAGCGCTCCGGCGAGCCGTGCCGAGAGCTTCGCCTTTTCATCCTCGAGGAAGCGTGCCTGGACATCGAGAGCCGCGACCGCTGACTGGAGCTCCGCTTTCTCCAACTCGATCCGGCTCAACTCCTGCTGGGCGCCGAGGACCGCCGCATCGGCGGCAACACGCTGACGTCCCGCCTCCTCGATCGCTCGGTTCGCTTCCTCGATCGCCCGATTTGCCTCGGCCAGCGATACCACCGCAGCAGCCGCGCTCGCCTCCGCTGTGCTCGCCCGTTCCTCGAGCTTTGCGGTCTCAGCCTGCCGGCGGGCGATCTCAGCTGCGAGGGCTTCGGCCTCCTTTTGCTGCATCGTCATCTGCAAGGCCTGAGCACTGAGCGTCGCCGCTCGGCGGCTGTAGTCGATCGCGCTCTTGGTCCTGTTCTGGGCGGAGAAGTTTCTCGCCTGGGCGAGGGTGGTACGTGCCCGACCGATCAGGCTGGCTGAGTATTCTTCAGCCCCCGCGTCGATGGCCAACTCGAATGCCTTGTCGGCTTGCCGCAGATCCAGGTCCTGATCACGATCCCAGATCACCCTTGCCACCGATGGGTACTCGATCGCCGGCGCCGGCGCGAAGTCAGAAAAGGTGAAAGTCTCCGTCAACGCCTTCTTCACGGGCGCGGAGTTCGAGTGGAACATGACCAGCTCCGACGGCTCCGCAACCAACGGGTGTGACTCGGCCGTCACCATCATCGCGAACGCCTTCAGACCGGTGGAGTACTCGAGTGTTTCGGAATCATCCCGGACCCAGAGTTCACCGAGATTCTCCACCGTGCCGTCAAGCGCCGCCGCCCAGAGCACGAAACACGTGACATCGCCGCCAAAAAGGACCGCGGGCTTCATCTCGCGGAACTTGAGGTCGATTTTTGCCTGGCCCTCGCGATACTGCACCGCGGCGGTCAGGGTGGCCTCGGGTGCACGCGAATCGCGCGAGAAATCGAGGTTCACCTGCTTGCGTTCCGGGAACGTCACTTGTTTTAGGGATATTTCGGTGGCCGCAGCTCCTATCGAGAGTCCCAACAACATCACAACGAACAGCGAATACTTGCCATGTCGCATCTGACGCCCTCCTGTTGGTTCCAGTATCAGTTTACTCCACAACCAGGAGTACTCGATTTTCGCGGATCATGGATGCTACGTTTTGCATCACAGAGGTGCCACATCCAGGGTTACCACTGCCCACCGAGGCTATTGCGCGAAGCCGAAGAGGACGCTCTGGATCGGTTTGGTGACGATGGCACCTTGCCGCAGGGTGAGGTAGATGCCCCTTGGCTCCGGGTTCTCGGCGCGGTGTGTGTGGGCTTCTTCTTCTGACCAGAAGAAAACACTCTTCATTCAGAAGTCATCGACGATGCACGGCGCGTCCAGGTTGGGCAAGTCGAGCATGGGAATGAAGAACACCGGCTTTTCGGCGGGAGGACGGACCCGATAACTCAGGTCACTTTCGAGCTCGAAGACGATAGGACGTCCGCTGATCGCGCATTCGGTCTCGATAGTGCAGCTCAGGTCCTTGTCCAGCAGTTGCCCTTGCACGAAGGGCGTCGCCACGGCGTCGGCCGCTCAAGCTGCCGAGAACGCCTCACCCCCATCCATCCGGACCTGATGGGGCGTATCCTCGGCGGTTACCGGGTAGGCCCACACCACGTCCTCTCCACCCCTGCGGCAGAGGAATGTCATGCGCCGTTCAAGCTCGTCGAGAATCAGGTCCACCTGGCTGGGAGACAGATCGAGCTCGGCGGCGAACACCTCGGGCGCGATCGCCTCGCGTCGGCGCGGAATCTCCCGCACCGCAAAGTGCTGGACCCGCCTTTCATCGGGCTCCAGGGTCGGCCTCTTGGCAAGCTTTTTCGCATCTCGCCGGACCATCCTCCGAAACAACCACTCGGGCACCGGCACCATTCGCTGGCCTACACCCAACAGAATCCTCTCGAACACTTTGCACCTCCTAGTGCACCCCGCCACAATTGGCGGGGTATTCGATCGCCGATGCATCCTTCCAGCCCGTGCTTCGCTTCCTCTACATACGGCAAGTATTTATCGGTCGCGAAGCACAGGCAGGAAGGCGCCTCGGCGCCCTCGATACTACCCGCCAATTGTGGCGGGGCACACTAGGTTTCTAAATCCAACAGCTTGGTGATCACGTCGTGGGCCGTGTAGGATGTCTGCCCTTCGGGGATGAAGCGCGCGATTTCTGCCAGGTCGTCACCGCTGGTGAGCAACGGTTTCTCGACCGAGCCGTCCTTTCGAATCTGTGGGAGACCGACATTCGACACCAGAGAATTGCAGATGCACTTTCGTCCGACGGTGTCCGATTCGTTGCCGCCCTTTGCGATATAATTCTTGACCGGTTCGGAGGAGCACCGGTATCCCAGGCTCCCGTCGTCCTTCTTATACGCCTCCCGCAGATACCCGAGATCGCAGATCCGGGTGCGCGAAAGGTAGACGTCCTGCTCGGAAAGACTGCCTTTCAGCTGGGCCACCTTGAACGGGAACCCGGTCGGCGAGGCAAGAGGGTCCGTAAACACCCGAGCCGTTCCCGCCACCGCTTCCTGCAACAGACTCCTCCGATACTCCTGGGCCATCCCCGACTCTTCGCAGAGCGCAAACGCGGTCCCCACCTGAATGCCGGTGCCGCCTGCCTCCAGGACCTCGCGCAGCTTGTCGGCCGATGCACACCCGCCGGCAATCCAGAACGGGAGCCCCAGCTCGTGGATCTTCCCGAGATCCACCACGTCCCGGTCACCGTAGATCGGTTCGCCACCCTCGCTGACTTGCAACTTGCCGCGAGGCGGTGCGTTGTGACCGCCCGCGGTCGGCCCCTCGATGACAAAGCCGTCGACTCTGCCGTTGGACCTCCGCAACATCGTCACTGCCAGCACATTGGAGGCGATGATGGGGAGAAACCTGGGGCGTACGAGCGGCGGGTGATCGCCCTCCATGAAGTCCCGCGGATCAAACCGTGTGAACGTGTGGTCGCCGGGCTTTGCACCGACGACGTTCAGAGGATAGGTCACGGGCTCGTGTTCCGAAAGACCGTCGAGCACGCCGGGGATCATGATTGGAATTCCCGCACCCATCACCACGTATGCGACGCCGGCCAACATGGCGCCGTAGATGGACGGAAGGTGGGGCATCTGGATCTTCTCCAGGTAGTTGATGCCGACGGCGCGGTCGTGTCCCTCGCGGGCCAGAAAGACCTCCACGAAATTGCCAAGGATGCACAGCTCGTGGAGCTTTTTTGAACCCACCTGTTTGTGGACAGGAATTGTTGCGTAGGGTTTGCCCTCCGCCTTGCCGCCCGGAATGTAGTACTTCTCCAGGACGCGTCTGGCCATGTCAGGGAATGGAAATTTCTCCAACGCCCGGTGAATGTTCCCGCCATCGTCGCCGTCCTGGAGACGTCGGACCAGGAGCACCTCGAGGGCGACGCCGGACACGACCCCAAGCTGTCCCAACTTCGCGACCGTTTTCGCGAGGTGCCAGTTCGAGATCCCGACGCCCATTCCACCCTGAATGATCTTCGGATATGCAACAGCCATAGACCGTGCAGGGTACCAGTCGGCAACGTCTTCTGATAGTCAGCCTGCGGCAACCATTCATCGTGGGTGTCGGAAGATCTCGAAGAAAGGGCTGTGGGACGTCAGCACCTGGTTCGATACGTCAGGAGACGGTAGATGATCCTAGCCCGCATTTCTCGCCGGGTTTCGTAGCGAGGGCGGCGAAGCGCAAGTGTCCGTCGGGTTTGGCGTGAATCGGGCGACGCAGTCGTAGTCGCACTACGTCGAGGAGCACGATTTGCGACAAGCACGGCGGCACGCCGCGATTCGCCGTCCGCAGTAGACACCCGGTGAGAAGTGCGGGCCAGGGCGAAGATCAGGGCTGCCGGGCACTCACTCTTGATCTTGCAAAACGCCGCTTCAGGCTTTCCCCAAAAACTTCGACGATCTCGCGGGCCACAGCCCCGACGGCTCGGGCGACCACCGGGCTCAGAGCTTCCACGGGCTCGACGCTCTCGGGCTCCACACCCCACAGGCGGAAGCGAACGCCGGCCATCGCGGGGCAGCCGTGCACGATCCAGCGCAGACCTTCGGCGAGGCTCAGGTGATGCACGGTCGCGTGGCGCTGGGGATTCCCCAACACCTCTTCATGGCCACGCCGATGAACAGTGCCCGGCGCGGCGCCGCAGAGGACCGCGTCGACCATCCACACCCGCGCCTCACCCCGCCAGGCCGACGACAGGTGGAGAACATCGGCCAGAGTCGACAGCCTCAGACCGGGCGGCGCTCCGATCTGCTCGAGCTCAGCGACCACCGCGGCGCCGACGCCATCATCGCCCATCAAGGGGTTGCCGAAGCCGACCACGAGGGTAGGAATCATGGGCGGAAGAATCCGTGATAATTCGGAATTCGGAATTCGGAATTCGGAATGAACAGCCACCCTGGGAGATCGGTATTCAGTTTTGAGTTTTGAGTTTTGAGTTTTGAGTTGCTGGCGGCCTGTGGGCCCGATAACGCACCATCACGGCCGGGTATCCGCTGACCGGCGGTGGGTCGCAAACATCCAGGGGTGTCCGCAAATTCGAAATCCGAAATCCGAAATCCGAAATCCCTCAACCGGGATCTGCCGGAAAGCCATCCGATGACCTGATGATTCATGAATCTCCCCGCACGACATGGACCGAGCACGAGATACACGGGTCGTACGCACGGGCTACCATCTCGAGGCCCAGCCGAAGCTCGGCGTCGTCCCGCTGTGGTTCCTCGACGAGCAGGTTCTCCGCCGCACGGCGGAGATCGCGCTCGGTGTTGGCGAGATTCTGGGCCGTGGGAGTGATCACGTTGGCTGAAACCACCAGACCCTCGCCGTCGAGCTCGTACTCGTGGAAGAGGGTGCCGCGGGGCGCCTCCACAGCACCCACGCCACGCCCGGCCCGGACCTCGTACTCCGCCATCTCGCGTTGGGCCTCCGGCATCGCCAGAAGCTCGTCGCAAAGCTCCACCCCACGCTCGAAACTGAGGACGATCTCCACCAGCTGCGCCCAGTTGTTGAGCAGGATGTTATCCACCACGCCCTCTGGGAAGAGGCGCTCGAAGGCCTCGAGGGCTCGCCCCTCGAGCCGCTCACCCCACAGCTTGAGCCGCGCCAGAGCGCCGACCATGTAGGTGTCGCCGGACGCGAGGGCCGCGTGCTTGGCGTGGGAGTGCTCTACCGTGAACTCGCGCACCACATCGCGGTATGCCTCGGCGGGGAACTCCTCGCCGCGGGAGGTGCAGATCGATTCGCCTCGGAAGCGGTAGCCCTCGGTGATCGGGCGCAGCGCCATGTAGACGGTAGGCTGCGCGGCCCAGCACGGAACCTCGATCCCCGCCGCCAGGTCAACGAAGCGCATCAACGGATCGAGGGCCTCCGCCAGCTCGGCGCGCAGCGCCTCGAGCGCGCGGTGGCTGGGCAGCTTCCCGAAACCGCCGACCAGGGTGTTGATCGGGTGCACCGGACGCCCTCCGACCAGCTCCTGGACGCGGTTGCCGAGCTGTTTCAGCCGCAGCGCGAATGTCACCTCGTCGGGGTAGTCGGCGGCCATGGCCATCACCGAGTCGAAGCCGAGGTAGTCGGGCAGGGCCAGCGCGAATACGTGCAGGGCGTGCGATTCGACCGCCGCCCCGAGCAGGAGCAGACCACGCAGCTTGTGCACCCGCTCGGTCTCGGAGATGCCCAGCGCCTTTTCGAGCGCGGTGAGGGTCGCCACCGTATGGTTGGCCGAACAGATGGCGCAGACCCGCGTGATGATGCCCTGCACCTCCAGAAAGTGCTTGCCCACGAGCAGCGCCTCGTAGTAGCGGCTGCCCTCGTGGATGTCCATGTTGACCTCGTGGACGGTGTCGCCGACCACCTTGACGAAGATCCCGCCATGGCCCTCCACCCGTCCCAGGTGAGAGATTGTGATCGTCCGAGAACTAGTCATGATCCACCTCGCGCTCCAGACCGAGCGTCATCCACACCGGCGCCGAGAACGACCGCATCCGCGCCGAAATTTCTTTCCACGAGATCCCGCGGTCGGCGAACATCGTGATGTTGGCGTCGTAGTTCGGCTCTTCCACCGGTCCGCGGCATCCCGAGCAGGCGACGCCGTGCGACGGACAGCGGGCGCCGCATCCGGCGCGGGTCATGGCGCCGCAGCACACCTCGTGGTCATAGATCACCCGGCACAGGTTCTCGCGGGTCTTGCACTCCCAGCACACCGGCGCCACCGGCAGCTCGGGGACGGTACCGGCGAGCAGCGAGCGCACGGTCTGCAGAAACTCGTTGCGCTCGATCGGGCAGCCGGGAAGCCGAAGTTCGAAGGGGACGAAATCTGTCGCGGGCCGCGCCTCGATGGTGTCGAGGTCTTCGAGGTCGGCGCCGCAAACCTCGCGCTCGAGGACCTCCCGCGAAATATCGTTGCGCATGGCGGGCAGCCCACCCCACACGGCGCAGGTGCCGATGGCGACGAGAAAGGCGGAGCGCGCGCGGACCGTCTTCAGGGTCTCGAGATCGCGTTCGGTGGCCACCGCCCCCTCCACGAAAGCGATATCGAGGCGGCAGTTCGAGTCATTGTCCGACTTCACCATCACCCAGTCCACGATCTCCACCGCCTCCGCGAGCCACAGCAGCTCGTCCTCACAGTTGAGGATCTGCAGCTGGTCGCCGGCGCAGCCGGTGAGCCCGAAGATCCCGACCTTGGGTCTGAATATGCTGGCCATTCCCTCTTTCCTCAGGTGTAGATCAGCTCCGGGAGATTGATGGCATCCCAGTATGAGAA
>JAIVTZ010000065.1:0-9990 GCA_049188105.1 Deltaproteobacteria bacterium
GATCCTCGGAGGCGTCGTCGTGCCCGGGGCGATCGTGGCGGGCCTTCTTTCCGGCATCAGGAAGGTCGATGGCCTTGCCGGGGTGACGGCGATCTTTGCCGGTCCGGGGCTCGGACGCTGGCTGTCGGCGCCGGATCCGATCGGTGCCTTGCGGGCGCTGCACGGGCTGGTGGTCTGGCAAAGCTACCGTGCGCTACCGGTCTACCCGTCGTGGGTGATGTGGTTATTCGACGTGCTCGGTGCGATCGCCTCGGCCATCCTCGGTGCGCTCCTCATATGGGGGATTGTCGTGGTTCTCGGTGGCGGTTCACGGGTCGGCTTGGCGGCGCTGGCCGGTATAGCGGTGCTGGTGCCGCTGTGGCTGGTATGGGACTCGGGGAACACCGAGCACGTGGTCGCAGCGGCGCCTCTCTTCGCGGTCCTGGTTGCGGTCGGCGCGTCGTCGATCCGGCGGCGGGTCGCGCTGACGGCGCTGGCTGCGGCTGCGGTCTCGATGTTGGTTGTGAACGGTCTCGGTTCGGCGCTTCTTGAAACCCAGTCGCACTTGAGCCGGGTCATGATGGTTGCGGACCATGTTCAGCGGACGGTCCCGGATGGCGGGACGCTGGTGACGATCGGAGTCGATGCCGAGCTTCGTCTCGGGCTGCCTTATTTGGCATCGCGCCACGTCGTTGATCTCACGTCGCTCGTTCACTCGGCCCGTCGCGCCGGCGCGCCTCCGACAGCCGCCGTCGAACGGTGGCTGCTGATGACGGCGGATGCGCAGGACCCCTGGATGCTCGAAGATCCGGATTCGGCGGCGGTGACGCAATGGGTGGGCGAACTGGGCATCCCGGAAGCCGATTGGCGGCGAGCCCGTTCGCGACTCTCCCTTGGAGGCGGAGCCACACTGCCCGCGGATGGCGTGGCCATTCGTTCGCCGGTGATTCTCCATAGGGTCGACGTGAGTAGAATACAGTGATGGGTGAGACCGAAATGAAGGCGTCTCGGTCAGGCGAGCTCCGGTGGTTTCTCGTGAGCGTGCTCGTCGTCGCTGCGACCGTCGCCGCCCTCTACCACCCGGCCGCGGGGCTCGTGCTCATGGGCGACAGCTACCAGTGGGTGCAACACGCCCACGAAGCAACGCACCGCCCGCTCCGTCTGTTCGCCGATCTGGACACCTTCCTTCGTCCCGCGAGCACCTGGACCCTGGTCATCGACCGTTTGATCTGGCGCTGGAACCCCTCCGGGTTCCACGCCACCAACCTCGTGCTCCATGGCGCAGTCGCGGTTCTGTTGGCGGCGGCCGCTCGACGACTCGGTCTCGGACGGTGGGTGAGCCTGCTCGTTGCCCTGGTATGGGTCACCTCGCCATTCACCGACGAACCGGCGTTCGTCGTCGCCTATCGGTTCCAGACGCTGCTCGCCGCTGCGTGGCTGGCCCTGATCGTGATCTGGCCACGGTCCGACGAGTCCTGGAGCAGGGCGCGGGTGGCCGGGGTCGTCGGAGCCACCCTGATCGCAGCAGCAGCCAAAGAAACGTGGGTGATGATCCCTGCGTTGGTGGTCGCGCTCGAGGTTGGCCAGCATCGCCGGTCTTTCGGTCGTGCTCTGCGGACGGCCGTGCCGTTCGCGGTCGCGGCGGCCCTTTACACCGGAATTTACTTCGTTCTCTTTCCACCGGGCGGAAAGAGCTACTATGTTTGGACCCTCGAACCCTTGGCCAAGGTCCCCCATCAGCTGGCGGTGTTCCTCCACATGGAGCAGCTGGTGCCGCTGCAAATGCCGTTCACTTGGCGTGGGGTCGTCGCGCTGGTTCTGATCGGCGGTCTGGTGGCGGTCTGTTGGTCCCGACGCCAGTGGCCTGCCCTGGTTGCGATGGCGGTGCTGATACTGCCGGTTCTACCGACCCTCATGGTGCCCTACCTTCCTCAGCGGTACACGGCCCTTCCATACGCAGGGTTCCTTTTGCTGATTGGGTTGTGGTATTCGCAACAGGAGAAACAACTGACTCGGCCACTGGTCTGGCGCCTTGGAGCTGCGGCGGTGGTGGTGGTGGTCGTTGTGGCCGGATGGTTCACGGTCCGCGCCGATCTCGCAGACTACCGCCGAATATCCGCCGCGCACGAGCGGTTGGTGGATGAAGCACGGGAGGTTCTGTGGGTGGTGGAACCGGGGATGGAAATTGTCGTGGTCCGTGCGGAGCAGGAGCTTCCTCTGCTCGATGTCCTGCTTTCACCGCAAGGCTTGGCAAAGCTCCCATTCACCCGTCATGACGATCCCTACGGTCTGGTGGACGCTTCCGCGCTCTTCGACTGGGCGCTGGCCGAGGAACGGGTCCTCGTCGAAGAGATGACGGACTGGCCCACGAGCGGAATCGGCAAGCCCGGAGTGGTACTCGTTCACCACAGCGGGGGATTCGATGTCGTGGAGATGACCGCGCCGGATGTGGCAGGTGAGGCGGAGCGGATTCGGCGCCGCGGTCTGCGGCTGCGGGTGATCGCTGCGCAGCCGCTGTGACGGTCGATCAAGCCTATCCGCCTTTTCGGCCCGCAAACAAAATGCCGACCCCCCAGGGAAGGCCGTCGAAGAGCCTGTCGAGGCCGAAGACCGACCGCACGGCCGATACCAGCCACCGCTTCCGACCGAGACCGGATACACGGCTCAGCGCCCGGTCGTCGTCAACCGTACCTTCGAGACGCAGCCGGCGTCTGTTGACCCGCTTGAGGAAGAGATCGTCGTAGAGCCGCAGCATCGGCCAGCCCCACACCGTGACCTCCGGCTCGAGACCGGTCTCGGCGAGGATCTCCTCCATTCCGGTGACGGAGTACCGCCGCAGATGGCCGGCCCATTCGTCCCACTCCGACCACTGTGAGGGACCGGCAGGTACCGTGCCAACGAGCCATCCTCCCGGCGCGAGGACCCGCGCGAGCTCGCCCACGGCCTCGGTGTGTTCGGGGATGTGCTCGAGGGTTTCGGCCGAGGTGGCGGTCGCAAAGACCCGGTCTGGAAATGGAAGACGAGTGATGTCGGCGACCACCGGCAGCACCGTGGAACCGAGACCGGAGGCCTCAGAGCGGCGGCCAAGAACCTCGAGCGATCGCAGCGAGAGATCAGCCGCCACAACCGTGCGCCCCTCGCGGGCCAGCGCCAGCGCGAGCGAGCCCACCCCGGCCGCACATTCGAGGTGAAGGCCCAGTGCCGGTGCCTCCCGCCTGAGGCGGCGGAGAATCCGCCCCTCGCGGTGCGCGTGCCGCGGCCCAAAGAACTCAGGGTCGGCGCCCCAGACGGCTTTGCTCATGAGAGGAGGATAGCAATGCGGAATTCGGAATTCGGAATCCGAAATTCGAAATCGAAGGGGGGGTGTGATGAAAATTCGAAATTCGAAATTCGAAATTCGAAATTCCGCTCTGCTACCATCCCCACCCATGTCAGACGATCTTCGCCCCGAGTGGATCGATACCGCCGATGGAGTTCGGTGGGCTGCCGAGCTGTGCGCGGCGAGCGGCAGCTTCGCCCTCGACACCGAGGCCGACTCGATGCACTCCTACTTCCACAAGGTGTGTTTGATCCAGATCACCGCGGAGGGCCGGCACTTCGTCATCGATCCCCTTGCCCTCGAACCGTCCGATCTCGCACCGCTGTGGGAGGTGGTCGGTGATCCCTCGACTCCGGTGCTGGTGCACGGCGCCGATTACGACATCAGGATCCTCGATCGTGACTACGGGGCGCGGGTGCGAGGGCTCCAGGATACCCAGATCATGGCTCAGCTGCTGGGTGAGGAGAAGACCGGGTTGGCCGCCCTGCTCGACAAGGAGCTGAACGTCCGACTGGACAAGCGGTATCAGCGGGCGGATTGGGGAAGGCGGCCCCTCAAGGCGGCGCAGCTCGCCTACGCTGCGGCGGATACGGCTTATCTCGGGGAGCTCACGGGCCGGCTTCGGAGCAGACTCGAGGAGCTCGGCCGCTGGGGGTGGGCCGAGGAGGAGTTCCGTTCGCTCGAGAATGTCCGCCACGTCTCACCAGAGCCCGATCCTGTGGCATTCGAGCGAATCAAGGGCGCACGTGCCCTGCGCGGCGCGGACAGAGACCGGATCTTCAGTCTTCATCGGTGGCGTGACCGGAAGGCCCGCGCCCTCGACGTCCCGCCGTTCAAGATCCTCGGCAATCTGCAGCTGATGCTGCTGGCGCAGGAGCCGCCGGCGGATCTCACGGAGCTGGGCAAGATCGAGGGCATCGGACCGCGAGCCGTACGGCGCTGGGGCCGGGAGCTGCTGCGTTGCCTCGACCGCCCGCAACGGGCGCCCGAGTGGGTGCGGATTCCCCGGGATGCGAAGGTGGAGCCGGCGGTGCGTCGGCGGATCAAACGGCTGCTCGCCGCCCGCGATGAAAAAGCCGCCGCGCTCAGTCTCCAGGGTGGGTTGCTCTGCCCGCGGGTCTGCATGGACGCCGTGGCAACACGGGCGCCTGTCTGTTCCACGGTCGACGATCTCGCGGACGCAGGGCTCGTGGGGTGGCGGCTCGAGGTGCTGGCTGACGACTTTCTAGCGGCGCTCGACGACGAGTAACCGAGTTACGTCGCCGGCCGCAGTAGCTACGCGGTAGGGAGAGGGTGGACGGAAATCCGAAATCCGAAATCCGAAATCCGAAATTACTAAACGCTACTCCTCGACGCGTTCGATGTCGGCGCCGAGCTCGTGCAATCTCTCGTGCAGGTTCTGGTAGCCCCGTTCCACCTGGCGAATGTTGTGGATCACGCTCTTGCCCTCGGCGGCGAGGGCGGCAATCACCAGAGCCATGCCGGCGCGGATATCGGGGCTGGCCAGGTTCTGACCGTGGAGCTTCGAGGGCCCGACGACCACCGCCCGGTGGGGGTCGCAGAGCACGATCCGCGCGCCCATTGCGATCAGGCGGTCGACCCAGAACAAGCGGCTCTCGAAGAGCTTCTCGTGGATGAGGATCGTGCCCCGCGCCTGGGTGGCGAGGACGATCGCGATCGAGGTCAGGTCGGCGGGGAAGGCGGGCCACGGACCGTCGTCGATCTTCGGGATGGCGCCGTGGAAGTCGTCCCGGATCACCAGCTCCTGTTCGGCCGGGACAACGATGTCGTTGCCTTCGACCTGCCAGGAGATGCCGAGGCGGCCGTAGCAAAGCTCGGTCATCCGGTGGTGGCGCTCGGGCTCGGCGTTGACGATTCGGAGCTCGCCGCCGGTGATGGCGGCGAGGCCGATAAAGCTCCCGACCTCCAGTGGGTCGGGGCCGATCGTGGCCGTGGCGCCGCCGAGGCGCGACCGACCTTCCACCTCGAGGGTATTGGTGCCGATCCCGCGGACCGAGCCCCCCATGGCGTTGATCAGATGACAGAGCTCCTGCACATGGGGCTCGGAGGCGGCGTTGCGAATCGTGGAGACGCCGTCGGCCAAGGCCGCCGCCATGACCGTGTTCTCGGTCGCCATGACGCTCATTTCGTGGAGGAAGATGTCGGCGCCCCTGAGGCCTTTGGAGGTCTGTAGGCTGTAGCGATCCGGTCCGACCTCCACCTCGGCGCCGAGCGCCTTCAGGGCGTGGATGTGGGCGTCGAGGGGCCGGCGCCCGATGCGGTCACCTCCGGGGCGGGGCAGTTCGGCGTGGCCGTGGCGGGCCAACAGCGGCCCCGCGAGCAGGAACGAGGCCCGGATCTCGCATGCGAGGGCGGCGGGGGCCTCGTAGACGTTGACCTCGGAACCGTCGATGCGCCAGGTGAGGGGGGCGGTTTCTTCGACCACAGCACCCAGGCTTGCGAGCAGCTCCAGCATCACCATGACATCGCGGATCTGCGGCACGTTGGCGAGCTCGACGGGGCCGTCGGCGAGAAGGGTGGCGGCAAGCATCGGCAGGGCTGCGTTCTTGTTGCCGCCGGGAATCAGGGTGCCGTGGATCGGCTGCCCGCCGCGAATCACGTAGGCGAAGTTCTCGTCAGCGGCAATGCTCATGATCAAAACATAGCATCGCTCGATGACCGTGGGGTGCAGTGAACGTGACAATACGGAGGCAGTACTGCGGTAGAATTCACGACCGTGGCCAATCTCGAGCTTCACACGTTGCAGACCGACAAACGAGCCGGGGAGTTGGCTGCACTTCTTGATACGCTGCACAGGAGGCGCGTTCGGGTCGTGGTGTGGGTGGCGGATGAGGGCCGCCGGCAGATTCTCGACGACTATTTGTGGACATTTCAGAAGCTGGCATTCGTGCCCCATGTCGTGTGGGCCCCGGGGCTCGGAGAGGTCGAGGAGCCGATAGTCCTTGTCGGCGAGCCCGCCAATCCAAATCACGCAACGGTGTTGGTGGTCGGCGATGACCCGCCGCCGGGCGTGTGGGCCGCCACATTTGACGAGGTCCACGATCTGATCGCCCCCGGGGAAAGCGGCGAGCGGCGAACGGAGTTCTGGGAGCGGTGGAAGGCGGACCCGGAGAGGGCCGACGAGGAGGAGAAGTGAGGAAACGGGACTGGCGAGTCGTAGTGTTCGTGGCGCTCGGAGTATGTGCCGCGTTGGGTGCGTCGGCGCAGGACGGGCGGCCCGCCACCGCCGCGGAGCGAGAGGCGATCGTGCGCGAGGTCCTTCGCGAGGTGCCGCTGATTGACGGCCACAACGACGCTCCTTGGGCGATCCGCAGCCGGGTATCCAACCACCTCGGAGATTTCGATTTTTTCGACACCACGGCTCTCGAACGAAAGATGCACACGGATCTGAGGCGGCTCCGTGAGGGCGGTGTCGGGGGACAGTTCTGGTCGGTGTGGATCCCGACTGATCCCGGTGGTGCCGAGGCGGTTGTCGCGGTGCTCGAGCAGATCGATCTCGTCCACCGGTTGGTAGCGCGCTACCCCGGCGATCTCGAGATCGCCCTCACCGCGGACGACGTGGTACGGATCCACGCCGACGGGAAGATCGCGTCGCTGATCGGCGTGGAGGGCGGCCACAGCATCGATTCGTCGCTGGCGGTGCTGAGGATGCTCTACGGTCTTGGCGCCCGCTACATGACCTTGACCCACTGGATCAACGTGCCGTGGGCGGACGCCGCAACCGCCGCCCCCGAGCACGACGGGCTGACGCCCTTCGGCGAGCTCGTGGTCAAGGAGATGAACCGCCTGGGCATGCTGGTCGATCTGTCGCACGTGTCGGCAGGTGTGATGCACGACGTCCTCGACATGACCCGCGCGCCGGTGATCTTCTCCCACTCCAACGCCTTTGCTCTCAACCCGTACCCACGTAACGTGCCCGACGACGTGCTCCGACGCATACCGGAGAACGGCGGGGTGGTTATGGTCAACTTCAGCTCCTTCTTCTTGTCGCGAGAGGTCACCCTCCGCCAAGCCGACAGCGAGGCCGAGGAGGCACGCCTCGAAGCCCTCTTCCCCGGCGACCCGCAGGCGGTCGAGACCGGGGTGGACTCGTGGAAGGGGGCGCACCCGGCGCCCGCGGTCACGTTGGGTGGCGTCGCCGACCACCTCGACCATATCGTCGAGGTGGCCGGGATCGACCATGTTGGACTCGGCTCCGACTTCGACGGCATCCGCAACGTTCCCGAGGGCCTCGAGGATGTCTCCGGTTACCCGGCGTTGCTCGCCGTTCTTCTCGAGCGCGGCTGGAGCCGCGAGGACATCGCCAAGCTCGCCGGCCTCAACGTGCTGCGGGTGATGCGGCAGACTGAGGAGGTGGCTGTGGGGTTGCAGCGCACCGAGACTCCGATCGACACGTTGATCGAGGAGGCCGACGAGACGCAGGCGCACGAGTAGAGACGGCCTTTTCCACACGTACTAGAAATTGAGAATCAGATGCAGGTAGGCCAGAGACTGGTGGTAAAATTCCGCCTGTCATAAACCTCGCGATCGGCATCCAGGGCAGGTCGGGTGGCTCGGCGGCAGCTCCGCCGGAGGAGTCGAGAGGAGGGGCCTTGAAACAAAACGCGGTCGGGATCATCGGTTTCGGTCCTGTGGGCTCGATCCTCGGAGCGTATCTGGTGCGAAGCGGCATGAAGGTGTACGGGGTCGAGCTGGCAGAGACCCGTACAGAGCAAGTGAACCGCGATGGGTTCCTGATTCGCGGGTTCGCCGAGCTTCACGAGAAACCAGAGCGTTGCTTCTCGAGCCTCGCCGAACTGTCCGAGGTCGAGGACCTGTCGGTAGTATTCATCTGCACCAAGACCTGGGCTCTGCCCGCCGTGATGCCGGTCTTCGCCGATCTCCAGTGGCCCGAGGACATGCGGGTCGTGGCGGCCATGAACGGCGTCGGTCCCGAGGACCTCGTCGGCGAGTATATCTCTAAGGACCACGTGTGCAGGGGCGTGATCAACTACGCCGGCAACCAGCGCCCCGACGGCTGGACCACGATGAACTGGTTCCACCCACCCAATTTGCTCGGTCCCGCCTCCGAGAGGGACCCGGAGCTGATGAACGAGGTTGCTGAGATGCTGACCGTGACGGGTTTGACCACTCTCAGCGTGTCGCATTATGAGATGAAGAAGGCGGCCTTCTTCAAGACCGTTCTCAACTCCGCTCTCAATGCCCTGTGCGCGGCGCATGGACTCACCATGGAGCGCGCGATGCACCTCAAACACACTCGAAGCACAGCACGGGTGCTTCTGCGAGAGGGTCTCACGGTGGCTGGTCTGATCGGCTACCACTACGGTGAGGACGCCCTCGAAAGGTGCATGGAGTACCTCGAGGGGGGAGGTGACCACCACCCTTCCATGTGGTTCGATCTGAAGGAACGCCGGCCGACCGAGATCGAGTTCATCAACGGCAAGATCGTCAAGATCGGTCGCATGTTTCAGGGCGTCGATGTGGGTCACAACTCCTTTTTCACCAGCGCGATCGTGACTCAGGAGATCAGGAACGGCACCCGTGACGACGACGACATTCCGGAGTATCTGATCGACTCATGACAGTTCTCAATTTTGAATTCTCAATTTTGAATTTCCGCCCACCCTCGCGGAGAACGGAGAGGCGGGTGGAATGAATTAAGAATTGAGAATTGAGAATTGACTCTGGGCCGTATCGATTTGCGTAGAATCGGGGGGACGGGAGGTTGCCATGATCGATGTGGAACGACACGAGCGGGTGGTGCATCTGGTGATCAACGCTCCACCGGTCAACGTGCTCGACGCGGCGATCCTCGGGGGGCTGGTCGAGCGCCTCGGTGAGCTCGAGACCGACGATACGGTGGCGGCAGTCGTGCTGTCGGGCGAGGGACGGTGTTTCTCGGCCGGCGCATCGGTGGTAGAGCACAAGCAAGAACAGGCCGATGGGATGTTGACGGCCCTCAACGCAGCGTGTCTCGCGCTGCCCGCCTTTCCGGCGCCGGTAATCGCGGCGGTCCACGGCGTCTGTCTCGGGGGAGCGATGGAGCTGATCTCGTTCTGTGACTTCGTGGTTGCCGCCCCTGATGCCGTCTTCGGCCAACCCGAGATCAAGCTGGCGTTTCTCCCGCCCGTAGCGTGCCATCAGCTGCCCCGTCTGATCGGTCCCCAAAACGCCGCCTATGCGATCCTCAGCGGCGACAACATCGACGCCGAACGGGCGCAAGCGATGGGGCTGGTTCAGAAGATCCTGCCCAAGGACGAGTGGGGGGAGATCGACGATCTGTTCAACGGTCTCTCAGCGCCGGTGCTCCGGATCACAAAGCAGGCGCTGGCCAAAAGCATGACCGAGGGCGCCGCGGAGCGGCTCGATGACTTCAAGGCGCTTTTCATGTCGGAGCTCTATCGTCTGGAGGATGTCTCCGAGGGAATCAAGAGCTTCGAAGAGCGTCGCCCCCCCGAGTGGAAGCACCGGTAGCCCACAGTCCTAGGAAACTCGCTGAGCGCGAAGCCTCGAATCATTTTCTATGGGCCGAGCCAGCCGCGAAGCGGCGACAGACAATCAGAAGGTGATGGCTGCGGCTTACGCCGCAGCCGCGATCTGTCGCCCCTCCAGGGCTTCGGGTTTTCTTGATGCTCACCACCTGGGGCTGACGCCCCAGGCTAGTTCTCGTC
>JAIVTZ010000066.1:0-9885 GCA_049188105.1 Deltaproteobacteria bacterium
GATGCAAGATACAAGATACAAGATACAAGATTCATCGCATCCGGTTCCTCACCGGAGAGGTTGGGCCGCCCCGCATCTTGGATCTTGGATCTTGGATCTTGCATCCTGGAGTGTGGGCGGATGACTATCCAGCCAGGGCTTCTACTGGAGTCAGACGTGCCGCACGCAGCGACGGATAGATCCCGGCAACCAGCCCGATGCTGATCGCGAAGACGATCGCCAGAAAAACTGCAAAGCCGGAGATCGGCAGACCGGCCTCGAAGAACCCGCCCAGGGCCGCGCAGAGGACGACCGCCAGGAGAAACCCCATGAACGCGCCGACCGCCGACAGGAAGACCGCCTCGATCAGAAACTGAACGAGGATGTCGCGGTCCTCGGCGCCGATCGACTTGCGGAGCCCGATCTCATATAGCCGCTCGGCGAGAGAGATCTGCATCACCGAAAAGATACCGACACCACCGACCACCAGTGAGATCGCAGAGATGGCGAAGAGGACGATCGTCCACGCCCCGAGCTGCTCGTCGATCTGTTCCTCGGCCTCGAGGATCTCCTGGGCTACGTTTTCGATCTCGAAATCTTCGACCCGGTTGTGCTGCCGCCAGATGAGGTTCTTGAGGTGCGCGAAGAGCGCGCCCAGGTTGTCGGTGCTCGAGACCTTGACCACCAAGGTTGGCACCCGCTCGCCGCCGCCGTAGAGGGCCTGCATGGTGGTCAGCGGAATGGTCGCACCCTGCATCTCACGCCGGCTCCACCCGTCGTTGACAAAATCGTTGCCCATCTTGGCGCCAATGCCAATGACCTCGAAGCGATGGTCGCCGATCCGCACCCATTGTCCGACCGCATCGCGGCCACTAAAGAGCTCCTCAGCGAGGAGGTGGCCGAGAAACACGACCCGGCGCTTGCGTTCCACATCGAGATCGGAGAGAAACCGGCCAGTGTCCGCCTCACGGCTCATGACCACCGCGTATGAGGGAGTCGTGCCGGTGACCCGGATCGACCGGCTGGCATCGCCCCAGGCAATCACCCGTTGGCTGAAGGCCGCCGGCGCCGCCGCCGCGATCTGGTCGCTGGCCGCGGCCACGGCATCGGCCTCCTCCAGCCTGAGACCCTCCGACAGGTGGGCGCGCTTGACATCGAGGTTCGAGGTCGGCATGTCGGCGCTGATGAAGAGAACCCCGTTCAGCCCGAGGGACTCGATTCCGTTCCACACCTCGACCTTGACCGCCTCGATGAGGGTCACCATGAACACCACCGCAAAGGTGCCGAGAACAACGCCGACCAGGGTCAGGGAGGATCGCAGCTTGTGCGACCAGACCTCAGCAAATGTCGTGCGCAGGGCTTCTCCGATGACCATGTATCCCTCACTCGTATCGCAGGGCGACCACGGGGTCCAGCCGACCGGCCTTGACCGCCGGATACATCCCGAAAACGAATCCCACCAGGGACGCCGCGAGCAACGCCACCGCTACCATCAACGGGGTTACGACCATTTCCATTTGCATGACGTTCATGATCCCCCACGTGCCCACGATGCCCAGGGCGAGACCAACCCCCCCGCCACAGACCGTGACCACCATGGTCTCGATCAGAAACTGGGCGAATATCTGCCAACCGGTGGCGCCGAGGGCCTTTCTGACCCCGACCTCGCGCATCCTTTCGGTGAACGAGGCGAGCATGATATTGGCGACGACGATGCCGCCCACGAGCAGCGAAATGATGCCGCAGGCGAGGAAGGTGAGGTTGTAGATCATGCCCTCCTGGTTGCCCTGGTCGATCCTCTCCTTGCGGTCCCAAACCCCGAAGTCCTCGAGCCCGTGGCGCGAACGCAGGAGCAGCTCGAGCGTCTTTCTCGCCTCCTCGTGCGCCTCGGGCGAGGCCAACCTGAGATTGAGCTCATCGATGCGTTCCGCGCCGGCTTTCTGGTGGCGCTTCATGTACGAGGTGATGGGGACTACGACCAGGCGGTTGAGCCACTCGTGGGCGTTGTAATTGTCGCTTCGCTGCCAATAAAAAACCATCTCCTTGGTGACGCCGACCACCGTGTAGGCCTTGCCATCGATGTTCAGGAGCTTGCCGAC
Organism: Deltaproteobacteria bacterium; assembly: GCA_049188105.1. GTDB lineage: Bacteria > Acidobacteriota > Thermoanaerobaculia > Thermoanaerobaculales > Sulfomarinibacteraceae > Sulfomarinibacter. Next base: position 2,079 of record JAIVTZ010000066.1, read on the forward strand.
TGGATCTGCAGTGCCGAAGAGCTCCCGCGCTCGGGTCGATCCGAGAACGACCACCGCGGCCGCGGTCTCCATGTCGTGTGCGGTGATGTAGCGCCCGCTGCCCATCTGAAGCTCGCGCATCTGCATGAACTCCGGCTCGATGGCTGTGATCCGGTAGCTCTCCTCGGTCGCGCCGGCCCGCACACGGTGGTTGCGGGCGATCTCCGCCACCACCAGGTCGAAGCCATCGATAGTGCCCCTGATGGCCGCCGCGTCGGAGAGCTTGAGACCGGTCCTCGCTCGCTGGCGGGCGGTCATCTCGAGCTGGGCCGGCGGCTGGTTGTAAACCCCCATGAGGAGGGTGCCGCCGGACTCGCGAATGAATTGATCACGGCGAGCGTCCATGCTGGAGGTCATCCCAAGGGTGGCCACAACCGAGGCCACGCCGAGGATCACCCCGAGGGTCTGCAGCAGCGTCCGCCCGAGGTGCTCGCGGATCTCGACCAAGCCCTCGCGGAGAAACTGGGTGGGGTTCACGCCGCCGCCCGCTGCCCGTTGGGTAGGATCAGACCGTCGACAAGACGAATCGTCTCGCGGGCGCGAGCCGCGATAGACGGATCGTGGGTGACTATGATCAGCGTCTGGCCACCCGCCCTCAGCTCGTCGAAGAGCTCTAGGATCTCGCCGCCGGTTTCCTGGTCGAGGTTGCCGGTGGGCTCGTCGGCCATGATCACCGACGGTTGGCCGACAATGGCCCGGGCAATAGCGCCGCGCTGGCGCTGCCCACCGGAAAGCTCGTTCGGGCGATGGCGGGCGCGGTCGGCAAGACCAACCTTGGCCAGTGCCTCGTACGCCAGCCGGCGCCGGTCCTTGCGACCCACGCCGCCGTAGAGCAGCGGCAGCTCGACGTTGCGCAGCAGGCTCGCCCTGGGCAGTAAGTTGAAGTTCTGGAAGATGAAACCAATCTTCTTGTTTCGGAGATGGGCAAGCCGGCGCCTTGAAAAGGTCGATACCTCCTCACCGTCGAGCAAGTACGAGCCCGATGTCGGCGAATCGAGGAGACCGAGGATGTGCATGAGGGTGGACTTGCCGGAGCCCGACGGGCCCATAACGGCAAGGTAGTCGCCGACACCGACCTCGAGGTTGACGCCACGCAGGGCCTCCACCGAGAGATCGCCCTCACCGTAGACCTTGGTGATGCCCTCGAGCTTCATCAGCGTCTGCATCAGGACCTCTCCTCCTGCGGCTTCGACGGATCGGCAAGCGCCACCTTTTCGCCCTCCTCTAAACCCTCGACGATTTCGACCTCGGTGGTTGACGCAATCCCCGTCACAACCTTGCGCTCCTCGAACCAGCGCCGCCACTCCTGGCGGGGGTCGTCACGCCACTTCTCTTCGTCGGTTTTCTGGGCATCGACCTCTTCGTCCTCCGTAGCCTCCTCGCCCTCCTCGGATTCAGCGATCTCCTTGGGCAGGGGCGTCTCGCGCTCGATATAGACCATCTCTTCTTCACCACGAACAAACACCGACTCGATGGGTACGGTCAGCACCTGTTCACGAATCTCGCCGCGGATTTCGATGTTGGCGGTCATCCCGGTGCGGAGCTCGCGGCCGAGCTCTAACAGGGCGATCTCGACGTCGAAGACCTTGACCTGGTTGTCGAGCCGCGCGGCCGGCGCGATGCGATTGATCGTGCCATTGAAGAGCACACGCGGAAAAGCGTCGAGGGTGATCCGGACCTCCTGGTTCAGGTGGATCTTGCCGATATCGACCTCGTTGATGCCGGCCTTGACCAGCATGGTGCCGAGGTCGGCGACCGTCGAGATCACGGTCCCGGCGTTGAACGAGCCCGAACCGGTAACGGTCTCGCCCAGCTCGACCGGGCGCTCGATGATCACCCCGTCCATCGGCGACACGATATTCACCACCTGACGCGGGTTGTCGCCGATCGGTATGCCGGAAGCCTCGACCAGCCCGATCCTGTCGCGCGCCTCGTTGTGTGCCTGCTGGGCCTGGCGGTAGCGGGTTTCTGCCCCGCGGTTGACCTCGACCGAGATGAGGCCGTTCTCGAAGAGCTTGCGCTTGGCATCGTAGTCCTGCTTGGCGTCCTCGAGGTCGATCGACGCGGCCTCGACCTGGTTGCGCACCGCAAGCAGGTTCTGGGCCTGATTGATGTCGGGCTCGATGCGGGCGATGAGCTGGCCCTTGGTCACGACATCACCGGCGCGCACCGGGAGGTCGACCACCCTCCCTGAGAGGTTGGACTTTATCTCCACCTTGACCTCGGGCTCGACGGTACCGACCTCGCGAACCACAACCTGAATGTCGTCGATGGCCGCCGCCAGGGCCGGTATCTCGGGACCTTTCTCGTTGTCGCCGTTAGATTTCGCTTTGGTTCGTGCTGCGTACGCAACAGCCGCGGCTGCGATCACAACCACGGCGATGAGAATCAACCAACGTTTCTTTTTTCGGGCCATGAACTCCCCCTCACCCCTCGTCAACGACTCCACTCGCTTTGAATTACGTGCCAGCAGTATGAAATGTTCGTTTTGTCTCGAAAATTCATCGTTTCCGCGAGATGCTGGATGCTCGATGCTCGATGCTGGATGCTCGATGCTCGATGCTCGATGCTCGATGCTCGATGCTCGATGCTCGATGCTCGATGCTCGATGCTCGATGCGGCAAGAACATGGATTCGCGATCCGCCTTGTCAAGGGGTGGGTGGGTGGATCCGGCTTTGCCCTTCGGGCTACGCCGTGACGAGTCGAGTATCGAGCATCGAGCATCGAGGAACGGGCTGTGTAGAATGGCGGTCTGACTGGTGAAGGAGGCTGCGATGCACGAGCTGTTAACCCCTGAAAATATCGACTATATGGAGCGGGCGCGCGAGGTCGCCGAGAAGTACGTGCGGCCGGTAGCGGCCGAGCTCGACCGCACCGGCGAGTACGGTTGGGACATCCTCGAGGCGCTGAAATCGGCCGAGCTGACCGGGGTGTGGATCCCGAAGGAGTACGGCGGCAAGGGCGGCGGCGTGCTCGACCTGTGCTTGATAGTCGAGCAGATCTCACGGGCCTGCGGCGGCGTCGGCGTGTCCTACGCCGTCAACGCCCTCGGCTCGTTTCCGATCATCCTCGGCGGCACCGACGAGCAAAAGGAAAAATACCTGCCGTCGATCGCCTCCGGCGACAGCCTGATCGCATTTGGTCTGTCCGAGAAGGCCTCCGGCTCCGACGCGGGCAGCCTTCGCACGACCGCCATCCGGGACGGCGACGACTACGTCATCAACGGCCACAAGAAGTGGAATACCAACGGAGGCGTGGCCTCGGTCTTCACCATCTACGCCCTCACCGAGCCGGACAAGGGGATGCGCGGCATCTCCGCCTTCATCGTCGAAAGGGACACCCCCGGCTTTACCGTTGGCAAGCGTGAGGACACCATGGGAATCCGCACGGCGTCGGTCAACGAGCTCGACTTCGTCGACTGCCGAGTGCCCGCTTCACAGCTCCTCGGCGACCGCGAGGGGGGCGGCTTCAGGAACACGATGATGACCCTCGATCGCGCCCGTCCGGGGGTCGCGGCCCAGGCCCTCGGTCTCGCGCAGGGCGCCTTCGAGTGGGCGCTGCGCTACACCTCCGAGCGCCGCCAGTTCGGACAGACCGTGATGTCCCACCAGGCGGTCCAGTTCATGCTTGCAGACATGGCGACCCAGATCGAGGCCGCACGACAGTTGGTCTATGCATCGGCCCGATTGATCGATTCCGGCGCCAAGAACGTCACCAAGATGGCGGCCATGGGCAAGGTCTTCGCCACCGACACGGCGATGAAGGTAACGACCGACGCCGTCCAGCTCTTCGGCGGTTACGGCTACTGCAGGGATTACCCGATCGAGAAGTACATGCGGGATGCCAAGATCACCCAGATCTACGAGGGCACCAACCAGGTCCAGCGGCTGGTCATCGGCCGCGCCCTGACCCGCGAGCTCAAGGAGCTCACCGGCCACCTCGACGTCATCGTCGAGCACTTTCCGGACTACGACCCGGAAAGCTAGTTTTGAGTTTTGAGTTATGAGTTTTGAGTTACCCACACCCGCCCATCAGTGATTCGGGTGGTCGAGCGGGAACTCAAAACTCAAAACTAAGAACTCAAAACTGAAGTGTGGGTGGGTGGAAATTTCGAAATTCGAAATTCGAAATTCGAAATCTTTCTACCCTTCATCCAACGACCGGTGGTACTCGTGCTCCCACGTGTTCCACCACTCGGTTTCGATGCCGCGGCAGGTCTCTCCGAAGGCCGAGCACACGACACACCCGTCGCCGCGGACGTGGTCGGGATCGTCGAGGGGTGGGAAGCGTTCGGTGAGTTGTTCACCAACCTCGCGGGCCGCCTGCTCGTCGGCTGTCGGCGCCCGGCCCTCGAGCCGGGTCAGTCCGTTTCGACGCAGACGCTCCCTCGCCTCCGGCAGGAGAACGCTCTCTTCCTTGTCCACGTGCTCCCACAGGTGGTGGGCGAAGCGCCGCGCGACCTCCGCCGCCCGCTCGGGGTCCCCGCTCGCAGCTTCCAGGGCATCGACGAAGAGCACCGCTTCGCGATGGTCCGCAGCGATCGCCGGCAGCGGCCCACGATCGGCAGGCACCTCGGCGCGGTCCACGAGCGCTGGGAACAGCGTCTCTTCCTCGCGCTGGTGGTGAAAACCGGCAACGAACACCCTGAAAAACCGGACGAAGTCGGCCACATCCGAGGGTTCGACAGCGCCCGCTGTCGCCCGCTCGGAAAACCGGACCAGCGAGCCCGCCACGTCATCCACCAGGCGGTGTTCCTGACCGAGCTCGTCGAGCAGAAGCATCAGTACACCGCCGGCCGCACGACGCCCGCGGCTCCGGGACCACGTGGGTCCTGGGCCGCCTCCATGTTCCCGGCAACGATCCCCCGCACGGCGCTGACCTCTCCGACCTTATTGGTGGCGCGAAGCTCGTGGCCCCTGCGTTCGAGCGCGCGAGCGGTCTCCGGCGAAAAAGCGTACCGCTCCGAGTAGAGGAGATCCGGCATCCACTGGTGGTGGATGCGCGCCCGGTCCACGGCAGCCTGCAACCCATCACCATCGACGATGAGATTCAGGAGCACCTGCACGGTGGCAGTCGGTATCTTCGATCCTCCCGGCGAGCCGATGACGATGACCTGTTTGCCGCTCCATGCAACAGTCGGCGACATGGACGAGAGCATCCGCTTGCCGGGTCCGACCGAGTTCGCTTCTCCCTGAACAAGCCCAAAGGAATTCGGGTGCCCCGGCGCGGTCGTAAAATCGTCCATCTCGTTGTTGAGGAGGAAACCCGCCCCGGCCACCAGCAGCCCGCAACCGAAGCTGCGGTTGAGAGTGGTGGTCAGCGCCACCGCGTTGCCGTCGCCGTCCATCACCGACAGGTGGGTGGTCTCCGAACTCTCTTCGGCGCGCTCCCGCGACCACGCCCTCACCCTCTCCGAGTCAGTCGCCTTGTTGATGCGGATCTCCGCGGTGCGCACATCGAGCCAGTGACCGGCGAGCAGCTGGGCCGCGCTCGCCCGGCTTGTCCGGGGATCACCGAGCAGGAATCGGTCAGCGTACGCGCGTCTCCAGACCTCCGTCAGAAGGTGACTGCGGTCGGCGCCAAAGCGCGGGAACTTCTCCCATCGGAGGCGCTCGAGCATCCCGACTGTCTCACCGATGATGATGCCGCCGGAAGAGGGCAATGGCATCGACGCTACCTGCCAACCGTAGGCCGAAAAGCGCACGGGCTCTCGCCACACCGGCCGGTATGCCTCCAGGTCGGCGGCCCGCAGCACGCCGCCGTGCCGGCGGGCGGCGAGCTCGACGGCGGCGGCAACTGGTCCCTCGGTGATGGCCGGTGCACCCCTGGCGCCGTAGGCCTCGAGGATCGCGGCCAGCTCCGGCAGCTTTTTGACGGATCCGGCCGACGGCGGCTGTCCACCGGGAAGCCAGACAGCGGCGGTTTCGGGAAACCGCTGCAGAAGCTCTTCACTCGCGGCCAACGACCGTTGCAGCCTCGTGTTCACTATGAAGCCATCTCGGGCGAGACGCGCCGCCGGCGCCACGACCCGGGCCCAGGGCAGCCGGCCGTACTTGCGGTGGAGCTCGAAGAGACCGGCGGGGGAACCGGGCACACCGGCCGCCAACGGCCCCACGAGCGAGGCCTTCGGACGCGGCTCGCCATCATCATCCAGGTACATGTCATGGGAGGCTGCCGCCGGAGCGGTCTCCCGGAAGTCGAGGGCGTTGACCTCACCACCGAATCGGACGACCGCAAACCCGCCGCCGCCGAGGTTCCCGGCTTGGGGGAACACGACCGCAAGTGCGAGGGCGGTGGCGACTGCGGCATCCGCGGCGTTACCGCCGGCACGGAGGATTCCCAGACCCGCCTCGGTGGCGGCCGGCGCGGCGCTTGATACCGCACCGCCGGTCCCCCGCACCGCCGCGGGGTGGGCCGCTTCGAGACCAGCCGCAGGAAGCAACAGCGCGACCACGACGAGCACCACCATCCACCGGCTTCTTACCATCAGCAATGCAAATCTCATCATCGTTCGAGTGTACTTCAGCTTCTCAGCACGCAATCGAATGGGAGGGGATGAACCCCTCCCCTACGGAGGATTTTTGGGGTCGTACCAGCTAGGAAAAAGAGAATCCACCCCAACAGAATAGATACCGTAGGGGCGGGGTTTATCCCCGCCCGTGTATCAGCTCAACAACCATGACTGAGCATCTCGGTTTGACGGATCAGCTATCATTCCCCGTGCGCCACGTCTCGGGGTGCGCGGAGGTTCGATGACCTGGAACTACTCTAAAAAGACCACCGATCTCTTCATGGCGGCGGTGCAGGGGAAACCCGGCACCCACCTGGGCGAGATCGAGGATGCCGACGGCTTTGGTGAGCACGGGTCGATAGCGTGCGGCGACGCCCTCCGGTTCACCTTTCGCGTCAACCGCGACGCCGACAATCCCTTGCAGGACCACATTACCGAGGCTCGCTACCTGACCTTTGGCTGCACCTCGGCCATCGCCGCTTCAGAGGCCCTGTGTTCCATCATCGAGGAAGGGGATTTCACGCCGATCGAAGCCCTGAAAATCACCAATCAGGACATCGTCGACTACCTGGAGGGCCTCCCCCAGGCCAAGATCCACTGCTCGGTGATGGGCGCCGAGGCGCTCGAGGCGGCGGTCTTCAACTGGGCCCAGAAGCGCGGCGTCGACCTCGCAGAGCTCGGCATCGACATCAGCAGGGACGAGCAGGAGGAGGGACGCCTGGTCTGCACCTGCTTCGGCCTCACCGAGCCCTATATCGAACGTAAGATCGAAGAGCTCGAGCTCAAGACGATCGCCGATATCACCAACGCCATCAAGGCCGGCGGCGCCTGCATGTCCTGCCACCACACCCCGGGCGGTCTGCAGGACATCCTGAACAAGGTCTGGGGCAAGCAGCCCACGGCCTTCAAGGAGCTGCCGGTGCTGCCGATGGTGAGGGAGGTCAAGGCGCAGCCGCCGCGGGAGATGTCGCCCTTCAAGTTCGCCAAGCTGGTGGAGACCGTGCTCGACCAGCACGTACGGCCGCACCTCGCCAGAGACGGCGGCGACATGGAGATCGTCGACATCAAGGACCAGGTTGTTTACGTCGGCATGAAGGGTGCGTGCGCGGACTGCGCCGGTTCCGTCCGTACCATCAAGATGATGGTGGAGCGGGCGTTGAAGGATCATGTTGACGAGCGGATTCGGGTCGTCGAGGTGTGATTCTTTTCTTCCGTGTGCGCCTGGCGGGCGCCCACGGAAGAAAAGAAAATAGGGC
>JAIVTZ010000067.1:0-9799 GCA_049188105.1 Deltaproteobacteria bacterium
GGTGTTTCGCAACGCTCACCGTCTTCTCCGGTGCAGACCATCGGTTTGGCCTTCGTTGCCGCGTTAACCGTCACCACCGACGCCTCCACCGGCCACGCCAACATCGCCACAATCCCGATCAGCAAGAAAATGGATAATCTCCTCATCGCTCTTCTCCTTCTGTCAGTTCGTAAAACGATTTCGTAGTCGATCCGGGCCCGCGGTTGGACAGGCCGCGGGCTGCTCGACACCCGTCCTTTTTGGTGGCGCCACCTCCTTTCGCTCAGACGGCGATACCGCCGCGCCGAAAGCTCAATCCCTGTGCGCCCCCCATAGGCTTCAGAGCCATGCAAAATTGTGCACATAATGTATAGCCTTTGGCAGCGATTGTCAATCACCGGAAATGATGATTTTATTACGTCGAGAAATTGAGAAAGGTGGGTTGGAGCTCGGTAATTTGTTACATGATCTGGTTACTGATCCGTAAACGCTTTCGTATGTGAAGTGGCAGATTCGACGATTCTGATGATTTGTGGTGGGGTGCGGTGTATATATAATGGGCAAAAATGTGCAAATGCTCAAATGTTCAATTACCGGGGCCGACGTATGTCAGGTCCCAAGATCCCAAGGCCACGGATACGAATACGAATTTGATACCAATGCGGTCAATATCCCCTTGACCCATGTCAATGCAAGATCCGGGCTGAGGCTCGATCATCATGGGAGTTGGAGGACACATGACAGCAACTACAGCTCTTCGCACCGAGCACGAGACGATCTTGAGTGTGATCGCGTGCCTTCGTGTTGCGTGCGACGCGGCCCGGCGCGAGGACAGCTTTGACGCGGATACTTTCCGTCAGGGGTTGGACTTCATCCGGAACTACGCGGACGCCTGGCACCATGCCAAGGAAGAGGTTCACCTTTTCCCCGCCCTCGAGGCGGCGGGTATGCCGAGAGACGGCGGGCCCGTGGGTGTGATGCTGCACGAGCACGAGATCGGCCGCTCCCACGTCGGTGTGATGGCCGAGCACCTCGAAGCGGCCGCGGAAGGCGACGGCCCCGCCCGCGCCACAGTCGTGGAGCACGCATTGGCGTATGCCGATCTTCTCGAAGCCCATATCCAGAAGGAGGACGGCATCCTCTTCAACATGGCCGACCGGATCCTGCCGCCGGAGGAGCATGAGCGTCTGGAAGAGGCCTACCGGACGGCGATCCCCAGTGGGGCCGACGCCGACACCGGGGCCCGGTACGAGGAGTTGGCGAGAGCCCTGTGTGAGCGGTGGCAGATCGACCGCGACAAAGCCTAACCTGAGATGAGCGATGCTCACCGGCTGGCGATCTGCACCAATCTCTTGCGGCAGAACCGCTCCTCTCAGGTAACACTAAATCAGGTATGATTCCTGTCTGGGAAGATATGGGGAGGTTCTCATGCTGCGCTCTGTGTTGATCGGCGGTTCGCTGCTGGCGGCTGTCCTCGGGGCTGCGGTCACCGAATCCCAGGTTCTGCCCGGTGAACAGGCTCCCCTGTATCAGGGGGTGGACGAGAACGGACATCTCGTCGACATGGCCGACTTCATCGACGGCACGCCCATGCTCTTTCTCTATACCTCGGCTACCTGACAGCCCGGGTTTCGCAACCTCCAGGCGGTGGAGGCACGTTTCCAGAAGTATCGCGGCCAGATTCGGCTGCTCTACATGTACGTCCGCGAGGCCCACCCGGTCCCTGCGTTCGCGCCGTGCGGGTCCACCGTGGACATGGGATGGTCACACGCATCCGCCAACACCAGGTCTTCGGCGGAACGGGCGCAACGGGCGCGCTGGCTCGCCAACGACTTCAACCTCAATTTTCCGTGGATCATTGATGACATGGACGACACCATGCACTCCGACTTCTGGCCGTTCGGTTTCTACGTCGGCTGGCTGGTCGACTGCGACGGCACCGTCTTGCTGCACGAGCCCTGGGGTTGGGCGACACCCTCTACCCAGTGGTGCGGACTCCCACTCGCCGACTTCGAAAATCTCGAAGCCTATCTCGATGCCTATCTCGCGTCCCCTCCACCCTGTTATCGCGGCGTTGAGGACAGCCCAAACGTCTCCATCATTCCGGCCGCGGCCCACACCAGGGGGATCGCTCGTTCGAATTGGGTGACCGATCTGAGCATCGCCAACCCGAGCGATGGTGAAGCCAGGGTCAGCCTTCATCTCCAGCCCTGGAACCTCGAGGATGATGAGGCGGCGACCAGGGAGCTGACTCTCGCGGCACGGGAGTCCATCGAGTATCACGATGTGCTCGATTCGGTCTTCGCCGCAAGTGGGGCGGCGACCCTGCGCGTCGAGTCGGATAGCCCCGTGGTGACGGTGAGCCGGACCTTCAACAACACCCCGGGCGGAACCTACGGCCTGTTCATGCGCGCCCTCCCTGAGCGTTACGCGATCGGCGAGCGGGTCGTGGGCCATCTCCTGATGCTCGAGGAGAGCCCTGAATTTCGGACCAATATCGGGCTCACCAACCTCGGAGATGAGGAAGTTGACGCCGAGGTGGAGTTCTTCACCGCCGATGGCGCCAGTCTCGGCGCGGCGGTCATCACCGTTCCGGCCAGGGGAGGGACGCAGAAAAACCGCATGATCCGCGATTTCACCGCCTCCGCGGTCGAAGGGGCGCGGGCCACGGTACGGGTCCTTACTCCCGGCGGAAGGGTCATGGCCTACGCCTCGGTCATCGACAACCAAACCAACGATCCGACCTACGTCGAACCGATCGTCAATGTCTTCCAGCAAGATCTGAATTTGCCGGCTACAGCGAAGTTGCAGGGCGCCGGCTCCTCGAATTGGGTGACCGACATCGTCGTCACCAATCTGGAGGGCACCACAGTGACCGCGTCGGTCGATCGCTGGCAGCGCGACCACAGCGGCGGTGACCCCGATACTGCCGAGCTGGTCCTGGCCCCGCGCCAGAGCCTTGTTGTTCGAGACGTGTTGAAGACCCTGTTTGCGACCGATGGTGCGGCCGCGCTGACGGTCCACGGATCCCGCGGCCTCATGGCCGTTGGCAGAACCTACAACGACACGCCGTCAGGCAGCTTCGGCCACTCCCTGCCCGGTCTCGATATCACCGGTGATCAATTGCTGCGCGGCGGCCAGGTCGGTCATCTCCTGATGCTCGAGGAGAGCGGCGTCGACGGCCGACGAACCAATATCGGTCTCGTGAATACCGAAGATTTGCCCATCGAGGTGGAGCTGACGTTTTTCAACGAGGCGGGAGCATTCATCGGCGTCCTGGACCAGGATCTTCCGGCGAACGGGTTTGTCCAGCTCGACCGAGTCCTGCGATCGATCTCCAGCTCGTCCGAGCGCAACGCCCGCGCCGAGGTCAGGCTGACATCGGCGGTCGGCAGCGTTGTTGCCTATGCGACATCGATCGACAATCGGACAGGCGATCCGGTGATGCAGCTGGCGTGGCCGGTGGAAGAGCTGGACGGTGAGCACTGAGCCGGGCACAGGCAACTCAACTTCTCAAAAACTTCGGACCCATTTCATGACTCAATTGGGCCAAAGTAGCGTACACTACCGCCGATCGAAGAACCGGAGGAGAAGCGTTTCATCCGGGGTCGCGGCTGCAACGACGCGGATGAGAGGTTTCTGGATCTGAGCCAGAACCATCCGCCCGCAACGTGGTGGAGGAGAAAGCCTGCGACCGCAAGAGCGGCTCCAGATCGCCCGTGAAGCGCGACGGGGCGGCCGTGGCGCCGTATTCGTCGCCGAGAGGCAAGGCTGCCAACAACCGGGAGCACCGTCGACGGGGGGAGAGACGAGTGCATCATCGAACTCGGCCGCGGACGTTTAAACAGCTGAGATCAGCGATCCTGATCTCACTGGTGGTTGTAATTGCCTCTGCAGTGGCCTTCTACTGGGTCGCTTTCAGGTATGACACGTTGATGTCCACCACGAGTGTCCTCCATACACTGCTGATTACAGCGTACGGCATCCTCGTGTTGATCTATCTGCCGACAAGAATAATCCTCTATATCCTTTACACGCCTTACCCCGACAACGGATTTCGACCTGCTATCACTGTCGTAGTTCCAGCATATAACGAGGGTCCATTCATCAAGAGGACCTTGGAAGGTGTGGCGAGGGCGGAATACCCAGAATCGAGGAAACAGATTGTCGTCGTCGACGATGGGTCAGAGGACGATACTGGCGAGGCAGTGCGGCAGTTCATGAAGGACAATCCGGGGGTCGTTGAGTTCGTTCAGTTCGAGGAGAATCAGGGGAAAAGGACGGCCATGGCCGAAGGCGTCAGGAGAGCCAAGGGAGAGATAGTCGTCTTCATAGACTCCGACACGATTATCGAAGAGAGCGCCCTGAGATACATCGTCGCGCCGTTCGAAAACGCGAGGGTAGGGGGCGCAACCGGCAAGGTCCAGGTTGAGAACAGGTTCAAGAATCTCCTCACAAGGATGCTCGGGGTCAGGTATATCATGTCATTCGATTTCTATCGATGTACCGCATCCACCTACGGGGGCGTGATCTGCCTGAGTGGAGTTATTTCCGCGTATCGAAGAGAGATACTCGACAGGATCATTCCCGGCTGGATAGAACAGACTTTCTTGGGAAATATTTGCACATACGGCGACGACAGATCGCTCACCAACTACGTCCTGAAACAGGGTTATAACACGGTATACTGCAGGGACTCTGTGGCCAACACGCTGGCACCCGAAACGGTATCCAGGCTGTTCAAGATGCTCGTCCGATGGAACAGGTCTTTCGTGAGGGAATCAATCATCCTTTTCAAGTATCTGTTCGATCGAAAGGTCATCAAGACCAGAAAAATGCTCTTCTTCGATTCGATGATCACCTGTCTGATGCCGTTCTTCATGTTGTCTGTAGTCGTTACGATGTATTTAAGGGTAATCCAAGAACCGGTCTACGTTGTAATGGTTGTCGCATCCGTAACCATGATGGCCTCCATCTATATGATGTTCTACGTCAGATCCGAGAAAGACTGGCAATTCATTTATGGAATAATATATGCCTTTTTCTATGTGTTGATACTCATCTGGATACTCCCGTTCGCCACGTTGACGCTCAGGAGAACTCACTGGGGAACGAGGTAGCGAGCGCCTGGGGTCGGGAGATTGAGGCGTGCGAGGCGTGCGCCCTTACGGTCAATCGTCGGTCGTGGCACCGACTCAACCCACCCTGATCACGCACTCCGGATCGTCGTTCGCGGGCTTGTTGACGTGGGTGCTGACCGGGTAGGCCTCCATGTCCGCGGCGGGGTGTGGAGCCAGCAGATCCTGCAACCGATCTGAGGTGAGGGGCTCCGGGGCGAGCCATTCGGTGAAAGCTTCAGGCGGCAGGATGACCGGCATGCGGTCGTGGAGGGTGGCGACGAGATCGTTCGGCGTGGTCGTGATGATGGTGCACGTGTCCAGCGGCTCGCCCTCGGATTTGTGCCACCTCTCCCACAGACCGGCGAAGGCGAAGGTCCGGCCATCCGCGAAGTGGATGTAGTGGGGCTGCTTGCCGCCGTCGGTCTTGACCCACTCGTAGAAGCCGTCGGCCGGGATCAGGCAGCGGCGGCTCTTGACCGCCGAGCGGAAGGAGGGCTTTTCGGCCACCGTCTCACCGCGCGCATTGATCATCCGCGCGCCGATCTTCTCATCCTTGGCCCACGACGGGACCAGACCCCAGCGGACCTCGGCCCACTCGCGGGGCGCCTCGCGGCCGGCGCGCACGATCGGGATTCTCTGGGTGGGGGCGATGTTGAAGCGTGGTCTGAGATCTCGAGGAGGATCGATTTCGAAGACCCCGGCCAGCACCGAGGCATCGACGATGAGGGAGAATCGACCGCACATGAAAGCAATCCTAAACGATTTCGATCGGAGGAACCGCAGATCACGCAGATGGACGCAGATAGAACGGACAGAAAAATCTCCGGTGTTTATCTGCGCTGATCTGCGTTATCTGCGGTTCCTCCTCTGTGCAGTATGATGTCGCGGCTCGTTGGAGGTGAAAATGACAGCCGTCCGATTCCTCGTCGTGCTCCTTCTTTCCTCTGCGTTCACGTCGTCAGCATCCGCATCGGAAGCTGAGGGCAAACGCGCGTTCGAGATCGCCGACTACTACCGCACCGCGTTCATCGGTGCACCGTCCGTCAGCGCTGACGGCTCCAGGGTCGCCTTTCCGGTCACCCGCTACGAGCTCGAGGCGGGCGAGAGCTGGTCCGAAATCTGGATGGCCGGAGTCGACGGTTCGGGCCTCCGGCAGATGACCGCCGGCCGTCACCACGACTCCTCGCCGCTCTTCTCACCCGACGGCAAGAGCTTGCTCTTCGTCTCCGACCGGGGCGAGGGGTCGCAGCTCTACCTGATGCCGGTCGACGGCGGCGAAGCGCGGCGACTGACCGACTACCCGATGGGCCTCGCGGGCCCCGTGTGGTCGCCGGACGGACGCTGGATCGCCGTCCAGACCGAGGTCTATCCGGAGTGCGGCTACGACGCCGAGTGCAACCGGACGATCGCCGACTCGCTGACCGCCGGACCGCTCAATGCACGGATGACCGACGAGCTTCTCTACCGCCACTGGACCGTGTGGCGGGACGGGAAGTACACGCACGTGCTTCTCGTGGACGCGAAAAGTGGGGAGGTGGTCCGCGATCTGACGCCGGGCCGCTGGGACAGCCCCACCTTTTCAGTCGGTGGTGGCGGCGGCTACGCCTTCTCGCCCGACGGCGGCGAGCTGTGCGTGATCTCCAACCACGACCGGGATCAGGCACGCTCGACCAACTCGGATCTGTGGCTGATCCCCCTGGACCTCGAAGCGGCCGATCTGCAGCCGGTCAACATCACCGCCGGCAACCACGGCTGGGACGGCGACCCGGTCTACTCGCCGAGCGGCCGCTACATCGCCTTCCGCAGCCAGGCCACGGCGGGACACGAGTCCGATCTCTTTCGCATCGGTCTCTACGACCGAGAGTCGAAGAAGACCCGCTACCTCACCGACCGCACCGACTTCGACAACTGGATCAACGACCTCGAGTGGTCGGCGGATGAGCGCTGGCTCTACTTCTCCGGCCACGAAAAAGGGGAGACGCCCCTTTACCGCTTGGATCTGGAGGGCGGAGGTCTGCGGAAGGTCTTCAACGACGGCGCGGTCGTCGGGTGGGGGCTGGCGGACGGTGACCGGTCGATCGTCTATGTCCGGTCGAAGGTCGGTTCTCCGCCCGAGCTCTTCTCGGCGCCGGTCGAAGGCGGCGCGGCAAGCCGCCTGACACACTTCAACGATGCGCTTGCCGCCGAGGTGGACATCCGTCCCGCCGAGGTGATGTGGGTCGAAGGCGCAGAGGGCCGGAAGATCCAGGTCTTCCTGGTCAAACCGCACGACTTCGACCCAAAGAAGGAGTATCCGCTGATCCTCAACGTCCACGGCGGCCCGAGCTCTCCATGGAAGAATCGCTACCGCGGCGACTGGCAGGTCTACCCGGGTAAGGGCTATGTGGTGGCCTTTCCCAACCCCACGGGGTCGGGCGGGTTTGGCCAGGACTTTGTCGATGCCATCACCTGCGACTGGGGCGGCCGCGTCTATGACGATCTGATGAAGGTCACCGACGCCCTCGAGGCCCTGCCGTTCGTCGATGCCGACCGCGTCGGCGCCATGGGCTGGTCCTACGGCGGCTACATGATGATGTGGTTCGCGGGTCACACCGACCGCTTCGAGACCATCGCCTCGATGATGGGGGTCTACGACCTGCGCTCGATGTGGGGCGCCACCGAGGAGCTGTGGTTCGTGGAGCACGATCTCTGCGGGCAGCCGTGGACATCGGATCACTACGAGAAATGGTCACCCTCGGTCTTTGCCAAGAACTTCAAGACTCCCACCCTGGTGATCACCGGCGAGGGCGACTACCGGGTGCCCTACACCCAGAGCCTGCACTTCTTCACCGACCTCCAGGTGCAGGAGGTACCGTCTCGCCTCGTGGTCTTCCCGGACTCAGGCCACTGGCCGAGCTGGTACGAGATGGCCTTCTATTACCTGGTCCATCTCGACTGGTTCCACCAGTGGCTCGGCGGCGAGCCGGCGCCGTGGGAGCCGGAGGCCTTCCTCCGCAATCAGGTCTTCAACGACAGTGGAAACAAGGCCGAAGAAAGTGATCAGTGATCAGATTGACCCCTCTTGGTATTTCCGAAACGCCGAAAATACGAAAACGACTCTGAAGGTGGGCCAAGGCCTACCCTACAAGCCTGCGTAAAATGTGAGTCCGACGTGGGCCTTGGCCCACCTTCAGTTTCGCCGCTGGGGAGGCAGTTCATATTGGCGGCCTGCAACGGCCTTGGCGAGCTCAGGGTGGCAGCCATGGGGTTTTTGCAGGTGGGTCACTGATCACGTCGTGATGTAAGCGCCGGAGGCGCGACAGACAAATAGCCTGGGGCGTGAGCCCCAGGATTTGGACGAGAAGAAAAAAGAGATAAGCCGCGAAGCGGCGACAGACAATCGGTGGTGAAAGGCTGCAGCTCACGCTGCAGCCGAAGTCTGTCGCCCCTCCAGGGCTGATTCTCAGAGAACACCTCGTACCCTGGGGCTGACGCCCCAGGCTATGAATCTGACGCCCCTTCGGGGCTGATCACTGATTACTGATCACTCGGTTCAGTGATAGGCTTCGGAACACGCAGCGCGCTGCGGCGATCAACGAGGAGAAAACATGGCAGGAATCTTCAAGGCCTACGACATCCGGGGAACCTACCCCGATCAGCTCGACGAGACGACGGCGTTCCGGATCGGATATCACTTCCGCGACCTCCTCGACGAGGAGGATCTGGCCCTCGGTCCGGTGGTGGTCGTGTCTCGTGACATGCGGTCGCACTCGGTGCCGATGGCGCGCGCCCTCAAGGACGGTCTGCGCGCGAGCGGCGTTCGAGTGATCGACATCGGCGTCGCCGACACGCCGCAGAACTACTTCGGCATCGGCTTTCTCGGCGCCTCGGGAGGCATCCAGGTCACCGCGAGCCACAACCCGGCGGTATACAACGGCTTCAAGATGTCGCGCCGGGACGCGATCCCGGTGTCGTACGAGACCGGAATCGCCAAGCTCGAGGAGCTGGTGACGGGTTCGGATGCGGCCACCGATCTCCCTCCGCAGGCCGGCGAGGAGGAGCGGTCGGTCTTCGACGAGTACTCGGAGCACGTGCTGGCCGAGGTCACGACCCTGGAGCCCCGTCTCAAGCTTGCCGCCGACGCGGCCAACGGCATGGCCACCATCTATCTGCCGATCCTCGAGCGCCTCAACGTGGAGCTGACACCGCTCTATTTCGAGCTCGACGGCACCTTCCCAAACCACGAGGCGAACCCGCTGAAACACGAGAACCTCGTCGACGTGGAACGGGCGGTCAAGGAGCATGGCTGCGACCTCGGGGTCGCCTTCGACGGTGACGCCGACCGCGCGATCCTGATCGACGAGAAGGGACGGGCGATCTCGGCCGACAAGATCACCGGTCTGCTGGCGCCGCGTTTTCTGCGCACGGAGCCCGGCGCCACCATCGTCTACGACCTGCGCTCGTCGTGGGCGACCAAGGAAGCGATCGAGGAGGCCGGAGGGGTGCCGCTCCGCGAGCGGGTGGGACACTCCTTTATGAAGGCCACCATGCGCGAGCACAACTCGCCCTTCGGCGGCGAGCTCGCGGGTCACTTCTACTACCGCCGCAACTTCACCGCCGACTCGTCGATCATGACCGTGATCGAGGTCCTGAACGAGATCCGCGAGACCGGGCGGACGCTGTCGGAGCTGGTGGCCCCGCTCGAGCGCTATCACTCGACC
>JAIVTZ010000068.1:0-9792 GCA_049188105.1 Deltaproteobacteria bacterium
CTCCAACTCGAGGCCCTCCGGTTCCGCAGGCGGCGTGACCACCTCCAACTCGAGGCCCTCCGGTTCCGCAGGCGGTGCGACTGCCTCGGGCTCGGGAGCTTCCGGTTCCGCAGGGGCAGGCGGGGCATCGAACTCCGGCGCCTTTTCGTCCGATGGGATGTCGAGCTCGAAGTCGGGGATCTCCATCTCGTCGAGGGTCGAGACATTCTCGAACATCTGGGCCTTCGGCTCCTCTATCGTCGGGTCGGGGGCCATCTGGCCGAACAGCTCTCCGCCCACATCGAGCACCGACGGAGGTGGCGCGTCGTCGATCACCGTGCTCCCCATGTCAAAATCTGGGGTCGAGGCTGCCGCCGGGGTCTCTGGCTCCATCGCCGCCGGCATGTCGGGCTGCGCCGGGCGGCCGAGGTCCTGCAGGGCTCCCGTCTCCTCGTCGCTGAGTTCGTAAACCCCGGTAGCTATCTCATCCTCGAAGCCCCCGGTGGCTGCGCCCTCGATGGTCTCCGGATCGTCTGATTCCGAGAGATCCACGGTTTCGGCGCCCGTCTCGGGAGTGAAGAACCTCGCGTCCGGCGGCGCGGGCTGCTGGTCGGCAGGAGGTGGCGCCGGCGACGGCGCGACCGGGAACGGCTCGGGGGTCGGAACCGCTGTCGGCCCGGGCGGCGGTTCCGGCACGCTCACCGACTTGCGCGAGACCGTCGATTCCACAACGCCCGGGATCCGCGCGCCTGTTGTCGCACCCTCGTAGCGGTCGCGAAGGCTCCTCATGACCAGCTTGACGATGCCTTCGAGAGTTTCCTGAACGCCGATCCCCTCGGTCGCGACCGACTCGAAAATCGGGGCCCTGTACAGGTTGAGGTCGTCGTCGAGCTCCTCGACCGAAACGATGCCCTTGAGATCACGCTTGTTGAACTGCAGCGCGTGCGGGAAACCGTCGAGGCTGATCCCCTGGAGGAGGAGGTTCTCCTGAAGATTCTTGAAGCTGTCGATGTTGGAGCTCTTCATCGTTCGCTGCGAGTCGCCGACGAAGACGACGCCGTCCGCGCCGCTCAGCACGAGCTGCCGGGTGGAGTTGTAGTGCACCTGGCCGGGCACGGTGTAGAGCTGGAGGGTCACATCCATCCCGCGGATGGACCCGATCTCGATCGGCAGAAGATCAAAAAAGATCGTTCGATCACCCTCGGTCGCGAGGGAGATCATCTTGCCGCGCTCACCCCCCTCGAAGTTGTCGTGAATCCACTCGAGATTGGTGGTCTTTCCGCACAGCCCGGGACCGTAGTAGACGATCTTCGCGTTGAGCTTTCGCAGCGCATAGTTGAAGAAAACCATGAAAATCCTTCAGCCGAACTCGCCAGCTAATCAACCAGATTTCGCTTGCGAGTTAACTCTGTCGTCCCCTGATAATAACCCGAATCGGGACTCCATCCAAACCGAGGGCCTCGCGAAGGACGTTTTCGAGGTAGCGAATATAGGAAAAATGAGGAGGCTTCAAGAGATTGGTGAAGAGCACAAAATGGGGTGGCGCGTAGTGCACCTGCGAACAGTAGTAGATCTTGGGCCCCTTTTTTCCGGCCATCGACGGTGGCCGCCGGTCCCACGCCGTGCGGACAAGGCGATTGAGCTCATTGGTGGGAATGCGCGTCCGATAGGCCCGGTGGAGATCCCGCATGGCCGGAAAGAGGCGATGAACGCCCCTGCCATCGAGCGCCGACAGATAAATCCGCGGCGAGTGGCGCATGAACTTGAGCTGCCGGGCCGCCTGGTCCTCGATCCGCTCCCTCCCCAGCGCTCGATCGGTCACCAGATCCCACTTGTTGACCACCAGGATGATCCCGCGACCGGCTTCCCACGCATAGCCGCCCACGTGCGCGTCCTGGTTGGTGATGCCTTCCTCGGCATCCACCACGAGCAGGCACAGGTCGGCGCGTTCGAGATAGCGGCGAGCCATGACCACCGACAGAACCTCCGGACCTCGATCGGTGCGCCCCTTGCGGCGGATTCCGGCGGTGTCCACGAACTGGTAGCGAACACCGTCTTTTTCCAGAATCGTGTCAATCGCGTCGCG
This sequence comes from Deltaproteobacteria bacterium, assembly GCA_049188105.1. Classification (GTDB taxonomy): domain Bacteria; phylum Acidobacteriota; class Thermoanaerobaculia; order Thermoanaerobaculales; family Sulfomarinibacteraceae; genus Sulfomarinibacter. The sequence continues at coordinate 2,066 of JAIVTZ010000068.1, forward strand.
GGTTGTTCCCGGCACCTCGGTGACCAGCAGTCTCTCGTCCCCGAGCAGCCGATTGACGAGCGACGACTTGCCCACGTTTGGCCGTCCGATCACCGCCACCGGAATCTCACGGCCGGCACGCTCGGGTTGTGCCTCGTCCTCCTCGACCGCGGGCAGGTGAGGTTCCAACGCATCCCAGAGCTCGGCCATGCCGACACCGTGCTCGGCCGAGATCGCAACCGGGCTGCCCAGGCCCAGCCCATGAAACTCGTGGGCCTGTAGAGGCACTTCCTTGCGGTCGGATTTGTTGACCACCGGCACCACCGGCACGCCCAGGCCGCGCAGGTATCCGGAGATCTCGATGTCCTCGGGAATCGGCCCCGCAACGCCGTCGAGGAGGAAGATCACGACGTCGCCATCGCGGATGGCGGACTCGGCCTGGCCCCTGATCAGGGGCACGAAGATATCCTCGTCCGCCATCAGCAGTCCCCCGGTGTCGATCAGCGTGACCGAACCTCCGCCGGGGCGCTCAGCCTCGCCGAAGATGCGATCGCGGGTCACTCCCGGAAGATCGTGGACGAGCGCCCTGCGGCTCCGGGTGAGCCGGTTGAAGAGGGTGGACTTGCCGACGTTCGGTCGGCCCACCACCACCACCACCGGCTGCCGGCTCAATCGCCGGCCTCGGGGGTAGGAGGCTGATCCTCGGGGATGGGCGTGTCCCGGCTCAGGATCGACCGCCCCACCACGATCCACGTCCCGTCCACGAGCCGCAGCTGGAGGAGGGTGCTTTGGAGCGAGCTCGGGTTTCGGCCCTTCTCACGGCCGTCAAAGGCGCCATAGCGGGTCACATCCCAGACCTCGATCAACCGTACGGTCGCGTTGATGTGGCGAAAGACGCTCATCGACTCCACCTCGAACCCGATGAGCTCCGCATCGATGCGATCCGCGGTCTGCGCGAGCTGTCTGAGCAGCTTGCGGACCGCCAAGATCTCGTTCGGACTGGCGTGACCCTCGAGGACTCCGGTATTGAGGGTCGAGTAGGCCTCGGCGAGCGCGAAAAGATAGCCGCGCACCGCGGTTTCGACGGCCTCTCGTTGAGCCGGGGTCGGGTCGGTGTTCTCGCAGCCAGCCGCGACCAGCATCGCCAGGGCCAGGACAAGCACGATCGTTGGTTTCACCATACGCCAGTTACTCCGATGTGGAGGATAGCATCGGTGGCCCGGTCTCCTGACATACTCCCAAGTTTTTCAGGAGTGCGAGGTAGCGCATAGGGATGGGCATGGTCCCGGTTCGCACGCCGCCGTGGTCGGATGTAAACTTCTCTCTGAAACTGGAGGCGCGGATGAAATTACCCGACCGAACGATCGTGGTGGGAGGGGTCGCCGCCGGGATGAGCGCGGCGAGCCAGATCCGCCGCCGCCGCCCCGAGACCAAGGTAACGGTCTTCGAGCGTGGCAACTACATCTCATACGGCGCCTGCGGGATGCCCTATAACATCGAGGACCCCGACCGATCGATCGAGGATCTGGTGGTGTTGAGCGCGGAGGAGGCGCGATCACAGCGCGGCATCGACCTCAGACTCCGTCACGATGTCACTGGAATCGACCTCGACCGCGGCGCCGTCACGGTCAAGGATCTCGAAAACGACCGGGAGCTGGACGAGCCCTTCGATGCCCTCGTGCTCGCCACAGGCGGGCGCGCCGTCCGCCTTCCCCTGCCCGGGTTCGACCTTCCCGGGGTCGAGGTGCTGCGCGAGCTCGGCGACGGCGCCGCCATCAAAAAGATCCTCGAAGACGAACCGCGCAAAGCGGTCATCGTCGGCGCAGGTTACATCGGAATGGAAATGGCGCATGTGCTGACCGCCCGCGGGCTCGAGGTCACCGTGCTCGAAAAGCTGCCGCAATTGCTGCCGGGCTGGCACGAGGAGACGGTGGCGGTGGTCGAAGAAACGCTCACCGGCCACGGCGTCGACTTTCACACCGGCGTCACCGTCGAGGGCGCCGAGGCCGGGCCCGACGGCCGGGTCGCTGCGGTGTCCACCGACGGCGGCCGCTACGACGCCGATCTCGTCCTCGTGGCGGCCGGTGTGCGGCCGAACGTCGAGCTCGCCTCGTCGTCCGGGCTGCGGATCGGCGACACCGGCGCCATCTGGGTCAACCAGCACCAGCAGACATCACACGATCAGGTGTGGTCGGCCGGCGACTGCGCCGAGGCCTATCATCGGATTCTCCGCCGCAACGTCTGGATTCCTCTCGGCACCACCGCAAACAAGCAGGGAAGGATCGCCGGCGCCAACGTTCTCGGCGTAGGTCAGCGCTTCCGCGGCATCGTGGGAACCGCCGGCTTCGTGGTCTTCGACCTCGAGGTCGCCCGCTCAGGAATCGGGGAGGAGGAGGCCGCCGCGGAGGGATTCGACCCGGTGGCGGTGAGCATCCGCCAAAGCTCGCGCGCCCACGGCTACCCGGGCGGCGTCCCGATCCACGTGCATCTGGTGGCCGACCGCGAGACCGGGCTTCTCCTGGGCGGCGAGCTGGTCGGACGCGAGGGCGCCGCGCTGCGCGTCGACATTCTTGCCGCCGCGCTGGCCGGGCACATGACCGTGGCCGACCTGCAGAACTTCGACCTCGTCTACGCGCCGCCGTTCGCCCCGGTATGGGATCCCGTATTGGTGGCGGCGAATCAGCTCATCAAGAAGGTCGGGGGGACATCATGAGTACCGAGACCAAGATCTCCGTCACCTGCCCACATTGCGGATCGAGCCTCCAGGTAGACACCGAGGCCGGGGTCGTGGTCAGCCATGAGCCTCCGGTACACCACGAACGGGAGATCGACTTCAACGCCCGCCTGCAGCAGATCGAGAGCGAGAAGGAACGGGCGGGAGACAAGATGGCCGAGGCGATGCGCAGGGAGAAGGACAAGGACCGCCTGATGCAGGACCGATTTCGAGAGCTGCTCGACGACACCAAGAAGAAGGACGACGGGAAGAGGCCGATCAAGGATATTGACCTCTGAAAAATTCTCAGTTTTGAATTCTCAATTCTCAATGCCGCCTACCCTTCCGGGACGAGATTTCGGATTTCGGATTTCGGATTTCGGATTTGCCGGCGCGCGGCGCACTCGGGTTTCTTGGGGCGTGTTACCCGCGTTTGAGCGGATTCGTGTGGCCGGGGCCCAAAGAAATCAGAATTTCCGCCTACCCTTCCCGAACAAGATTTCGGATTTCGAATTTCGGATTTCGGATTTGCCGGCGCGAGGCGCATTCGGGTTTCTTGGGGTGCGTTACCCGCGTTTGAGCGGTTTCTTGTGGCCGGGGCCCAAAGAAATCAGAATTTCCGACCACCCACGGATGAGGTTTGGGCATTGGGGGGCGGGCCCTGAAGGACCCGCCTACGGTTTCTTGGCACAATCGCGACGGCCGAATCTATTGTGGGGCAGGCATCCCCCCGGCCCGGGGCCGGGCGGGAATTGAGAATTAAGAATTGAGAATTGAGAACTTTACTCGGTTGCTACCTCTTCAGTGGTATCTGCTGCCTTCTCGGCTGTTTTCTTCGCCGGTACCTTGATGCCTTTGAGCTCGAGCTCTTCGTCGATTACGGCCTCGAAGGCCTCGATCGGTTGCGCACCCGACAGCACCCGTCCGTTGATGAGGAATCCCGGGGTGCCGGTGATTCCAAAGCTGCGCGCCTCCAAAGCATCGGCGCTCACCGCGTCGGCGTGGATTTTCTGCTCGATGCAAGCCTCGAACAGCTCTACGTCCATCCCGAGCTCGCCCGCCTGGGCCACCATCGTCGCCCGGTTCATGGATCGCTGATTGGCGAACAGCCAGTCGTGGAAACCCCAATACTCGCTCTGGTCCTGGGCGCACAGCGCGGCCTCGCCGGCGAGCTGGGCCTGGGAGTGGTTCGGCAGCGGCAGGTTCTTGAAGACGTGTCGAATCTGGCCGTCGTAACGCTCCATCAGCGCCGTGATGGTCGGCTGCACCCGGTTGCAGTACGGGCACTGGTAGTCGGTGTACTCGACGAGCACGATCGGCGCATCCGTGGGCCCGCGGGACGGGGTCCCCTGACGGATAGCCACCGTGACCCGCGGCGGCTCGAGCAGAATCGTCACGCCGGCATCGGCAAAGAGGGTCTTTCGAAGGTTCTCCCGCAGTTCGCCCTGTTGGCGCTGTTTGAGGGCCTGGACAACCTGCGCCCGAGCCTGCAGGTCGTCCTCGCCCAGCTGTGACCGGTACTGGGTCATGAGCTTGACGATCTCGCCCTCGTCGGGCTCCACCGCCTTGTCCTCGATGTTCTTTTTGAGGTACTCCCCGCGGGTCATGCCTTCGGCTGTGGCCTTCTCGGTCACGAGCCGCTCGAATATCTCCGACTGAAGCCGGGCCATCTTCGCCTGGTACATCTGCTGCCGCAAATTGACCAGCGAGGGTCCGATCATGGCCTCGAGCTCGGACTGGGTGATCACCGAGTCGCCGATCTTCGCCACCACGGGATCATCGGCATTCGCCGACCCCGTCGCAGGCCCCTGAGCACATGCCACCGCGGCCACGGTCAACACAACGCATCCTATCGTCGTCCACAATCCGATCTTCACTTCATGTCCTCCAATCGTTAACGCCCGGAGAGTCTCGAGGAGCGGGTTTCCGTTCCGAGGCGGCTGCTCCACTATCGCCGCGCTGACCCGCAAGGTCAATTGTCGTCTGTTACAAAAGTGTGAAGACTCACCTTTCTATTCCCCCCGATCGGTTGGGGTTGCCCACTGTCCCTGGTAATGTTACCGTCGTGGCTCTCATTGACCTACGAAAAAGGACGGCACATGAAAACTCGCTTTCTGCTCTTGATCTTCATATTTGTCACAAGCCTGCCCCTTTTCGCGCAGGATGAATCGGCCACAGAGACTCCCCCTCCGTCCCCGGTCCAGTGGTCCCTCGGTCTCGGCGTGGTCTCGTCGCCACGGCCGTATGTCGGAACAGACAACTCGGTCCTGCCGATCCCTCTCCTCGAGCTCTACTACAAGAAGCTATACGTCCAGGGAATCCGAGCCGGGTTCCACCTCTTCGAGAAAGGGGACGTGGTCTTCGATGCCCGTGCCCGCATCGTCTTTGCCGGCCTCGACCCCGATGATTCTCCGGCGCTCGACGGGATAACCGAACGAAAATCGTCGATCGAGGGCGGTTTCGCCCTCGACTGGAGTCCCGGCAAGTATCTGCTGAGCGCCACGGCCTTCACCGATCTTCTCGGCCGCTCCGGCGGCCAGCAGGTGGGGCTCGACTTTTCGCGCGCCTGGACCTTTGCCCGATACCGCTGGGGCCTCACACCGTCGATCGGGGTCATTTGGCAGAGCAGTGACTTCGTCGATTACTACGTCGGTGTCACGCCTGAGGAGGCCCGCCCGGGACGGCCGCCGTTTCAAGGCGAGTCAGCGTTCAACTTCCGGGCCTCGGTGTTCGCCTTTTACCGTCTGACGATGCGGGTCAACTTCGTCGGTTTGCTCCGCGTCCAGCGCCTCGACAACGAGATCTCCTCGAGCCCGATCGTTGACGAGACCCGCGGCTACTTCGGTCTGCTCGGCGTCACCTATAAGTTCGGCAAGCTCCCGGCCAGGCCGCCCGCCGAGTGACGGTCCTAACCCCAATACTTTTCAATTGACGCCTGCAGCACAAGATTTCGGGGTCGGTGTTGTGGTGCAGGCGTCTGAAGCGCCGGTCAAAACCGGTATGGAGTAGGAGATGAAACCCGGTGAGAAGTGCGGGCTAATGGGTGGCACCGATACCGATAATCACTGACTCACCTCGTCTCATCCCCCTTCCCAGACCTCGCCAGGCGCATGCCTGTCACCCAATTTGGCCCCCGATTGATGATGTTGACGGCGGCCCAATGACGTTCACAACATATTGCTAGGAATCACTCAATAACGACGGGCATGCTGCCCTTCATGGAAGACGCCGCTCAACGTGCCGATCGGAAGCGAATCCTGGTGATCCCCCGGGTCATCCCGACGCAGTCCCGGGCGCTTCGCCTGCGTGCCCTGATCATCGCCCATCGGGCTCTGCTCTGGATACTCACGATCGCGGTTGTCGGCATGGCGGCGACGCACACCGCTTCCGCGACCGACCAGCAGATTGCCGGTCCAATCGTCGTGACTCGCATCTCGCAGCCAATCGTGCTGGACGGTTTGAGCAACGAGCCCGCCTGGCGAGACGTCCAGCCGCTCGAGATGATCATGTTCCTCCCGGTCTGGGGGAGTCCTCCCTCGCAGCGCACCGAATTTCTCGTTGCCTACGACGACGACTATCTGTACGTCGCCGGCCGGCTGTACGACGGCGATCCCGACAGAATTCAGGCCAACTCGAAGCAGCGGGACTCGGGAGACGCCAGCAGCGACTGGTTCGGGGTCGTCATCGATACCTTCAACGACAAAGAAAACGCGTTGTCGTTCTTCACGACGCCCGCCGGGCTGCGCTGGGATTCCGCCGTGCAGAACGACCATGAGCCACCCGCGCGGCGAAATATGGATTGGAACGCCTTCTGGGACGTGGCGACGATTCGAACCGACGATGGGTGGTTTGCCGAGATGCGGATCCCATTCAGCACACTCCGTTTTCAGGAAGACGAGGAAGGGCGGGTGGTGATGGGGTTGATCGTTCGGCGTGCGATCGCCCGCAACGAGGAGTGGGACGTGTACCCGGCGATTCCACCGACGTGGGGTTTTTCCGGGCTGTTCAAGCCGTCCCAGGCCCAGGAGATCGTGCTCAGCGGTATCCGTGGCCGACGGGGTCTGTATGTGGCGCCGTACGTTCTGGCGGGCAAGAAGCGAATCGACGTGGTGGGTGAGCCCGCTTCCGGCTCCGCCGACAGTGACTTCGAGGTCGGGCTGGATCTCAAGTACCTGATCTCGAGCAACGTCACCCTGGATCTCACCATCAACCCGGACTTCGCCCAGGTCGAGGCGGACGACGTGCAGTTCAACCTCACCCGATTCCCACTGTTTTTTCCGGAAAAGCGCCCGTTCTTCCAGGAGCGGGCCAGCAACTTCGAGTTCAACTTCGGCGGCCACGATCGTGTCTTCCACAGCCGCAGGATCGGCATCGAAGGCGGACGCCCAGTGCCGATCCGCGGCGGACTGCGTCTCGTCGGACGCACCGGGCCATGGGATTTCGGCGCCCTCGACATCCAGACCACCTCGTCGGAGTCGAAATCTGGGGAGAACTTCGGGCTCCTTCGTGTGCGGCGCCGAGTGATCAATCAATACTCGTACGTCGGCGGCATCATCACCAGCCGAGTCGGACGGGACGGCGGCTCGAACTACGTTTTTGGCCTTGACGGCATCTTCCGCCTGTTCGGCGACGACTACCTGACGGCAAAGTGGGCTCAGAGCAAAACGAGTGGGGACGACGATGGGGGCCTGGGCATTGACAGCTCGCGAGCCTTCTTGCGTTTGGAGCGGCGCACCATCGAAGGGCTCGCCTACGACATGCAGATCAGTCATGTCGGTGCCGACTACGAGCCCGGTCTCGGTTTTCAGAGGAGATCGGACGCTTCCTGGGCCTTTGCGACGTTTGGCTACGGCTGGCTGCCGGACGCACCGTCGTCCCTCTACTCTCACCGCGTTGAGCTGTACGGCTTTGCCGCCCGTCGCAACAGCGACGGTGCCCTCGAGTCGGCTCGCCTGGCTCCGGTGTGGGTGTTCGAGACCCGATCCGGATGGTGGGGCCGAATCTCGCCTCGACTCTCGTATGAGGATATCCTCGA